>DATFMD010000147.1:0-5168 GCA_035267125.1 Nitriliruptoraceae bacterium
CGCTGCAGCCCGTTGCGACGTTGCGAAACCTGCCACCGGGATTCGCGATCCGGGCCGCGGTCGATGGGCTCGTGCCACGGACGCCAGCAGCCGACACCTTCGACGAGGTCGTTCGGGCAGGGCTCGGTCCCACCATGGCGGATCGGTTCTACGGACCGTACGCACGCAAGTTGTGGGGGCTGGCACCCACCGAGATCGCGGGCGAGCAGGCGCGGCGACGGGTCGGTGCGTCGTCGCCCGGAGCCGTGCTGCAACGTGTGCTGCGGGGCGCCGACCCCGAGGCGCGCACCTTCCTGTATCCGCGCCGAGGTTTCGGCCAACTGTGGGAGGCACTGGCCGACAGTGCGAGCGAGGCAGGCGCCGACATCCGGCTGTCCACCACCGTGACCGGCGTGGAGTCGACCGACGACGGTGTCGTCGTGACGACCGATCGTGGTGGCCGGGTCGAGGCCGCCCGCGCATGGTCGACGATCCCGCTACCGGTGTTGGCCGGCCTGCATCCGGCCCCACCTGCCGTCCGGGCTGCGGCGGCATCGCTGCGCACCAGGGCGATGCTGCTGGTCTACCTGGTCCTGCCCGTGGGGCGATGGACCCCGTTCGACGCCCACTACCTGCCGGAGGCGTGGACACCGATCACGAGGATCTCGGAGCCCACCAACTACCGCGATGGCCACCCCGGCCCCGAGCCGGCCCGACCCACGGACCCCGGTGACCCCAACGACCGGACCGTCCTGTGCGCCGAGTTGCCCTGCGACGTGGGGGATCGGTACTGGAACGCGGACGACGACGACCTCGCCGAGGTGGTGACGGCAGCGATCGATCGTGCCGGGCTGACCTGTCCCGATCCCTTCCACGTCCAGACCCATCGGCTCCCCAGTGCCTATCCCGTCTACGACCTGGGGTTCGAGGACCACCTGGCCGTGCTCGACCAGTGGGCGAGGTCCCTGCCCGGCATCCTGAGTTTCGGTCGCCAGGGCCTGTTCGTCCACGACAACAGCCACCACGCGCTGTCGATGGCATGGGCGGCCGCGGATGCGTTGTCGCCCGACGGCTTCGACGCCGCGTCGTGGGCCGCCGCTCGAGACCGCTTCGCGAGCCATGTCGTCGAGGACTGAGTGTGCCCTTCGGGCACATTGGAGTTGCTCGCTGCGCTCACAACGTCCAGCTGACTGGTTCCGAGCATCTTGCGGGCACATTGGAGTTGCTCGCTGCGCGCGCGACCTGCGGTCGCATTGGAGTTGCTCGCTGCGCTCGCAACGTCCAGTGACTGGTGGGCGTGTGTCTGTGGGCGCACGGGGACGGCGGAGAGCCGTGGACTCGGGACTCAGCGACTGCCCATGGCGGTGAGCGCGGGGTCGGCGTCGGTGGTGTCGAGTTCGAGGTTGAGGCTGCGCCACACGCCCGGCACGACCTGTCGCAGGTAGTGGCCCAGGCGGACGAACGAACGACCGGCAGTGCGGAAGTGGTAGCTGATCGGCACCTCCTCGTAGCGCATGCCGCGGCGCAGCAGGTCGATCGTCAGGACCTGGGCGTAGTTGAAGTCGTGGACGATCCTGGCCTGCCGGGCGGCGTCGTTGGACAGCGCCCGGTAGCCGCTCTGGCCGTCGGTGATCGGCCGCCGCGTGATGAAGCGCACCACCCGGGTGAGGACCTGGTTGCCGAAGCGGCGGTGTGGCAGCATGCGCTCGATGTCGCCACTGAACCGTGACCCGACGACGTAGTCGGCTCGATCTGCAAGGATCGGCGCCACCATCCGTGGCAACTCCTCGGGTGCGTACTCACCGTCGGCGTCCAGGAACACCGTCGCCACGGCGCCTCGGGCCACGCCGCGTGCCAGCCCCTCCCGGACCGCGGCGCCCAGTCCCCGGTTGTGTGGCAGCGACACGACTTCGGCGCCGGCTGCGGCCGCGACGGCAGCGGTGGCGTCGGTGCTGCCATCGTCGATGACCAGGCACTGCACGGGGTGGCCGTGCACGTGTGCGGGCATGCGACGCACGACACCGCCCACCAATTCTTCTTCGTCGTGGGCCGGCATGAACACGACGATCGGCGCCGACGGTGCGGGTTCGTGCGAACGGTCAGGGGTGGTCGCGAGCGACGGCAGTCGAACCCGGCCAAGCAGGGATGGCGCGGGCCTGACCACGCCGATCCCGCCGGCCACCAGGGCGTAGGCGGTCTTGAAGGCGTGCGTGCCCAGGGCGATGGCCACGGCCGTGCTCGGCGGGACGCCGACCGCCACCAGTGCGGCAGTCGCAGCAGCCTCGTAGGTGCCGAAGCCGCCGGGTGCCACGGCGGCAACCTGTGCGGCGATGGTGACTGCGGTCACGAGGATGGCCGCCCGTGCCGAGATGGGCACACCGGCGAGCCCAGCCACCTCGTACACGACGATCGCTTCGGCAAGCCACGATGCAACGGTCATCGCGATCGCCGTTGGGCCGGGGAGTCGGACACCACCATGGTCACGGGCCAGTCGCCTGGTCCACCACGCTGCCGCCGCCCCGACGATGACGGGCCCGAGCAGCACGACCGGCCACCACCGCCCCATCAGGTCCATGGCGACCCCGGGAGCCACCACCAGGCCGATCCCGACCACGGCCACCACGTCGGCTGCCCGCAACACGACGGTCGAGGCAGTTGCGTCCTGCACGTCGACGTTGGTGCGCCGTACGACGCTGGTGACGCGCAGGGCCTCGCCCAACCGCAACGGCAGGACGTGGTTGGCGCCGGTCGCCACATGGATGGCCGCCAGCGCCTGGCGAAACGCCAGACCCGACAGCGTGCGGACCCATGCGCCCGCTCGCAGCGCGAAGGCGACGAAGTAGCCGACAGCCATCACTGCAAGCGTCGCGGGATTGCGCACCACCGCCCGAACGGTCGTGGCCAACACGGTGGTGTCGACGGTTGCGGCCACGACGATGAGGGCGACGCCGGTCGTCAGTGCTCCGGCCCACCACGCCATCGCACGGCGATCTGGTGTGGTCATGGATCGGTGCCTTTCGGGTCCGGGTGGGTTCGGACGACCATGGCCGGTCGGTTCTGCTCAAGCGTGCGGTTAGGCTAACCTAACTGGTGGGTGTCGGTTGTCCACGCCCCGATTCCCCCCTCGATTCCCGGGAGCATCGTCGTGTCATTCGTCACTTCGCGTCGCCACATCGCCAGGGTCCGCACCCGTGCGATCCTGGCGGCCGTGACCGTGGCCGCGACCGTGCTGGCGGGCTGCACCACCACCTCCGACGACGATGTGGTGCGGGTCTACTCGGGGCGCCACTACGACCTCGAACCGGCCTTCGAGGAGTTCGCCCGGGAGACGGGCATCTCCGTCGAGTTCCTGTACGGGGGCGACGCGGAACTGCGTGAGCGGATCCTGGCCGAGGGTGAGGACACCATCGCCGACGTCTACATCACCGTCGACGTCGGCAACCTGTACCTGGCCGCCGAACAGGGCATCTTCCAGCCGCTGGACCTGCCGCCGGTCGATGCCGCCGTCCCGGACAACCTGCGCCATCCCGACGACCTGTGGGTCGGCCTGGCCCGGCGCGCCCGCACCATCGTGTACGACCCCGACGCCGTCGACCCGGCTGAACTGTCGACCTACGAGGACCTCGCCGACCCGCGCTGGGAGGGGCGACTGTGCCTGCGCCGGTCCACCGACACCTACACCCAGTCGTTGGTCGCGAGCCTGATCGCGGCAGACGGCGAGGCGGTGGCCAGTGACGTGGTCGACGGGTGGGTGGCGAACGCCGAGATCTACAACAACGACGTCGCGATCCTCGACAACATCGCCGAGGGTGACTGCGAGGTCGGCATCGTCAACCACTACTACCTGGCGCGCGAAGTCGCCGAAGACCCGGACTACCCCGTTGAGCTCGTGTGGGCCAACCAGGATGACCGGGGCGTGCACGTCAACCTGTCCGGCGGTGGCGTCACCGCGAACGCACCCAATCCCGAAGCCGGTCGCCAGTTGATCGAGTGGCTCGCGACGGATGGGCAGAGTGCCTTTGTCGACGCCAACTTCGAGTACCCCGCCAACCCCGACGTCGAACCCGTCGAACTGTTGGTCCAGTTCGGCGACTTCCTGGCCGACCCCGTCAACGCCAACGAACTGGGGTCGTACAACCGTGCCGCAGTCGAGCTGCTGGCCGAATCGGGCTACCAGTGAGTGCGACCGTCGAGACCACGCCACGTGGACGGGACCAGGCAGGGGCCACCGCGCCCGTGCCTCCCGCGACGCGTCGCCGTCGAGGGTCCCGTCGTCGGGGTGGCGTGCGCCGGTCCTGGCGCTGGGCTGCTGCCGTCGTGGCCGTGGCCGTCGTCGCACCGGTGGCCGGCGTGCTGGTCTCGCTGCTGACGCCGACGACCGACGTCTGGCGGCTGTTGTGGGAGACGAGCCTGGTCGAGATGGTGGTGTCGACGTTCGTCCTGATGATCGGCGTCGTCGCGGGCACGTTGGTCATCGGGGGTGGACTGGCCTGGCTGACCTCCGTGCACCGCTTCCCGTGGAGTCGGTCCCTGTCGTGGTTGCTGGTGTTGCCCTTGGCCATGCCGGCCTACGTCCTGGGCTTCGTCGCCATCGGGCTGCTCGATGCCCCCGGACCGGTCCAGTCGCTGTTGCGGGCGCTGACGGGTGCCGACGGATCGCTGTTCAACCCGCGCTCGATGGGGCTTGCCATCGTCGTGTTCACGTTGGCGCTGTATCCCTACGTCTACCTGCAGGCCCGTGCCGCCCTCGGCGAACAGTCGGCCACGCCCTACCACGCCGCTCGCACGCTCGGGCTGTCCCCCACGGCGGCCGCGCGCCGCGTGCTGTTGCCACTGGCCCGTCCGGCGCTTGCGGCCGGCGCGGCGCTCGTTGCCATGGAGACGCTCAGCGACTTCGCAACGGTGCAGTACTTCAACGTGACCACGATCTCGGTCGGCGTGGAGCAGGTGTGGCACGGCATGTTCGAACGCGCGGCGGCAGCAGAACTGGCCAGCATCGTGCTCGTGATGGCTGCCGTCGTCATCTTCGGGGAACGGCGGCTGCGTGGACGGGCGCGCTACGAGCAGAAGGGTCGGGGTGGCGGCATCGAGCCGATCACGCTGACCGGCGCCCGCGGCTGGGCCGCCACTGCCGCCTGCGGCATGGTGCTGATGCTGGCGTTCGTCATCCCGGGGTTGCAGTTGGTGGC
>DATFMD010000148.1:0-3935 GCA_035267125.1 Nitriliruptoraceae bacterium
CCCGCACCGGCTGTAGCGTGACGGCATGGACACCATGACCACCGCCGCCCTGTCGTTCCCGGTGACGCCCTCACCGGCACCGACGCCACCGGCCAGTCGCGACGCGATCCTGGCCAATCCCGGCTTCGGGACCAACTTCACCGACCACATGGCCATTGCCCGGTGGACACCCGACGACGGGTGGCACGACGACGAGATCCGGCCGTACGGCCCGTTCCACCTCGACCCGGCTGCCGCGGTCCTGCACTATGCGCAGGAGATCTTCGAGGGGCTCAAGGCCTACCGTCATCCGGACGGCTCGGTGTGGTCGTTCCGACCCCAGTCCAACGCCCAGCGCATGGTGGACTCGGCCGCGCGCATGGCGCTGCCGACACTGCCGGTCGATGACTTCGTCCACTCGCTGCGCACGCTGGTCGAGACCGACATGGCCTGGGTGCCGTCGCTGCCAGAGTCCAGTCTCTACCTGCGCCCGTTCATGTTCGCCTCCGAGGTCTTCCTGGGGGTGCGCCCCGCCCGCCACATCACCTACTCGGTGATCGCCTCGCCCGTCGGCGCCTACTTCGCCTCTGGCCCGGCGCCAGTGTCGATCTGGCTGTCGCGTGACTACAGCCGCGCCGCGCCGGGTGGAACGGGATCCGCCAAGGCGGGCGCCAACTACGCCGCGTCGTTGCTCGCCCAGCGGGAGGCCACCGCCAACGGCTGCGCCCAGGTGTGCTTCCTGGACGCCAGCGAGGGTCGCTGGGTCGAGGAACTGGGTGGGATGAACCTCTTCTTCGTCCACGCCGACGGCACCCTGGTGACCCCGCACCTGTCGGGCTCGATCCTGCCCGGCATCACCCGCTCATCGGTGATCACGCTTGCCGAGGAAGCCGGCCACACCGTCGAGGAACGTCCCTTCTCGATCGAGGAATGGACCGACGGTGCGGCGTCCGGACAGATCACCGAGGTGTTCGCGTGCGGAACGGCCGCGGTGATCACCCCACTGGGTCGGCTCCGCGACGGCGACCGCGACATCGTGATCGGGGACGGCGAAACGGCCGGTCCGGTCACCCTGGCCCTGCGCCAGCAACTGGTCGACATCCAGACCGGCCAGGCCGAAGACCCCCACGGCTGGATGACGCAGCTCGCCTGACGCAACTCGCCTGGCCAATCCGTCGTCCTGACCCGACCCCACCCGACGCCTCGTCTCGCCTCTGAGCGACAATCGATGTGCTCCGCCCCACCGCGAGAGAATTGTCGCTCCAAGGCGAGACGGGTTGGCCCCCCACCCTCCGCTGGTTCGGTGACGGCAGTTCGACCCAGGGCGAACGCTCCATCGCGTCCTGCCACGTGGCACACTCTCGGGCCCCGAGCATGGAGTGCGACACCGTGAGCGCCGCACCTGCGACCACCGTCGGATGGCGCGAATGGGTGGCGCTGCCGTCGCTGGACATCGACCGCATCAAGGCCAAGGTCGACACCGGCGCCCGCACCTCCGCGCTCCACGTCGAGAACCTCGAACTCGACGATGACGGCGACATCACCGTGGCGCGCTTCGAGGTACTCCCTCGGCAGCGCCACGACGAGGAGCGCGTGGTGGCCTCGGCAACGGTCACCGACCGACGAGAGGTGCGCTCGTCCAGTGGCGCCGTCGACCTGCGCCCCGTGATCCAGACCGAGATCACCATCGCCGGGACGACCGTGCTCGCCGAGTTGACCCTGACCAATCGCGACGAGATGGGCTTCCGCATGCTCGTCGGTCGCGAGGCGCTGCGCCCCACGTTCCTCGTCGACCCTGGCCGCTCCTACCTTGGTGGTCGACCGGCTCGTCCCTGATCGTGCGGCCCGTCGCCACGCCGCCCTGCAGGAGTCCGGATTGTCCACCTCCAAGCGCAGCCGTCCCGCTGCCCAGCCGACCGGTCCCGCCGCGCGTCCACGCCGGCGCGCACCCAAGGCGCCGTTCATCATCGGGGAGTTGGAGGTCATGCCGGGTCGGACCATGGCCGGCGAGATCGAGATCCCGCGGCTGGTCACCGGCACCCGCGTGTCCCTGCCCCTGCGCGTCTTCCACGGACGCACCGCCGGCCCGACGGTGTTCGTGTCCTCCTCGGTCCACGGCGACGAGATCCTGGGGGTCGAGATCATCCGGCGCGTCGCCGCCTCACTGTCGGCCCGATCACTGCACGGCACGGTCGTGTTCGTCCCGATCGTCAACGTGCACGGGTTCCTGACCGGGGACCGCTACCTGCCGGATCGACGCGACCTCAACCGGTCCTTCCCCGGGTCTGCCAACGGATCGCTGGCATCCCGCATCGCCGATGCCTTCCTGCGCGAGGTGGTCGCTCGCTGCGACGTCGGCATCGACCTGCACACCGGATCGGACCACCGCACGAACCTCCCGCAGGTGCGCTGTGACCTCGACGACCCGTTCACGCGGGAGCTTGCCGATGCCTTCAACCCGCCCGTGATGCTGTCCTCGTCGCTGCGCAAGGGATCCCTGCGCGCCGAGGCCAACCAGGTCGGGGCCACCATCCTGCTCTACGAGGGTGGCGAGGCGTTGCGGTTCGACGGCACCGCGATCACCGTCGGCGTGGGCGGGATCATGCGCGTGTTGCACCACCTGGGCATGACGCCTGCGGTCGACCCACCGCCGCCCACCGGCATGATCGCGCTGGATGGCGCGACTGCGGACCGGCCCCTGGTCGCGACCCGCAGTTCGTGGGTCCGTGCCCGCCGCAGCGGCATCGGTCTGCTCGAGGTGGGACTGGGCGACATGGTGGACAAGGGGCAGCAGATGGGCCTGATCCACGACTCGCTCGGCACGCGGCTGTCACGCATCACGGCGCCCTTCGCCGGGCTGGTCATCGGCCACACCCAGCACCCGCTGGTGCACCAGGGCTCGGCCCTGGTCCACCTCGCCGCCGTCGACCCCTCCCCACCGCCACCCACGGATCAGTCCGCAGTCACGGAGACCGCATGAAACTGGCAATCCTGTCCCGCGCACCCAACGCCTACAGCACCCAGCGGCTCAAGACCGCGGCGCTCGAACGGGGCCACGAGGCCAAGGTGCTGGACACCCTGCGCTTCGCCATCGACCTGTCCGGCGACGACCCCGACCTGCAGTATCGCGGCCGCACGCTGTCGGACTACGACGCCGTGCTGCCACGCATCGGGGCCTCGATCACCTACTACGGCTCGGCCGTGGTCCGCCAGTTCCAGCAGATGGACGTCTACACCCCCAACACCGCGAACGGGATCACCAGTTCACGCGACAAGTTGCGGGCCATCCAGATCCTGTCACGCCACGACGTCGGCATGCCGGCCACGGCGTTCGTGCGTGACCGCAAGGACGTCCTGCCCGCGATCGAACGGGTCGGGGGCGCACCGGTCGTGATCAAGTTGCTCGAGGGCACCCAGGGCATCGGGGTCATCCTCGCCCCCGACACCAAGGTCGCCGAGGCCATCATCGAAACGCTCCAATCGACCCGCCAGAACGTCCTCATCCAGCAGTTCGTGGCCGAGTCGAGGGGCACCGACGTGCGCGCGCTGGTCGTCGGCGACCGCGTCGTCGCCGCCATGCGTCGCACGGCCCAGGGCGACGAGTTCCGCTCCAACGTACACCGAGGTGGCAGCGTCGAGGCGGTCGACCTGGACGACGAGTTCACGTCCACGGCCGTGGCGTCGGCCCAGATCATGGGGTTGCGGGTCGCCGGTGTCGACATGCTGGAGGGCGAGGACGGGCCGATGGTGATGGAGGTGAACTCGTCGCCCGGACTGGAGGGCATCGAACGTGCGACCAGGCTGGACGTCGCCGGCTCCATCATCGACTTCATCGACAACCAGGTCGCCTTCCCGGAACTGGACGTGCGGCAACGGCTGAACGTGTCGACCAGCTACGGCGTGGCCGAACTGCTGGTGCGCGAGGACGCCGACCTGGTCGGCCACACGATCGAGTC
>DATFMD010000149.1:0-7731 GCA_035267125.1 Nitriliruptoraceae bacterium
ACGAGTCGTGACCAGCCTGTCCGTGCTCGCCCAGGCGACCACCGGCTCGACCTCCGAAGTCGTGCTGTTCGTGGTCTTCGCCGGCATCGCCATCGGCGCCGGCATCGGCATGGTCGCCATGCGCAACATCGTCCACGGCGCGCTGATGCTCGTCATCAACCTGTTGTCGCTGGCCGGGCTGTACCTGCTGCTGCAGTCGTCGTTCCTGTCGATCGTGCAGATCATCGTCTACGCCGGCGCGATCATGGTGCTGTTCCTGTTCGTGATCATGCTGCTGGGCATCGATCGCGACGACCTGCTCGTCGAGGTCAGTCCGGTCGGTCGGGGACTGGCGGTGGTGGCCGGCCTGGGTGTCGTCGCCATGCTGGGGTGGGGCCTGATCGGTCCCTACACCTCGTCGGCCTCGGTGTGCGATCCCGACGCCGCGGTGGTCCACACGTCCGACACGCAGACCTGTGCCGGCATGGACGCGCTGCTGGACCAGGCCGAGTCCGGGTCGGTCGAGATCGTCGCGACCGACCTGTTCACACGCTGGACGTTCCCGTTCGAGGCCTCGGCGCTGTTGTTGATCGTGGCCACCCTGGGGGCCATGTTGCTGGGACGTCGCCACGACACCGATCCCGACGACGATCCCGCATGGGAGCCGTCCATGCGCCTGCCCGACACGGATGACACCGGTTCGACCGGCGATGGGCCCGTCGACGGCGACACGACCGAGGGCCCGGCCGAACCCGGCGACGAGGTCGACGAGGTCGAACCGGACACCGAAGCGCCCGACGACGCCCCAGAGATGACACCGCTGGGCCACGATGGCGCCGAACGCGACGACGCCGAACGCGACGATGCCGAACCCGTGGCCGTCGGCGGCGACACCGGCGTGGGTGCGAACCCTGCGCCCGGCGACGCCGGCGACGACGCCACGCGCGGGAGGGATGCCTGATGCCGATCGGTGCGTACTACCTCGTTGCCGCGATCATGTTCGCCACCGGCCTGGTGGGAATCCTGGTCCGACGCAACCTGATCGTGCTGTTCATGTGTGTCGAACTGATGCTCAATGCGGTCAACCTGACGCTGGTGGCTGCCTCACGCATGTGGGGTGGAGCCGACGGGCAGGTCTTCGTGTTCTTCGTGATCGTCGTCGCTGCCGCCGAGGTGGTCGTCGGCCTGGCGCTGATCGTCAACATCTTCTTCCGTCGCGGCTCGTTGGACGTGGACGCGCAGCACCTGTTGGAGCACTGAGATGGGAGCCCTGCCGATGCACGTGCTTGCGACCGAGGCCACCGAGGGTGGCGAGGCCGTCGTGAACGCCGTCATGACCGCCGACGGCGTGTTGTCGCTGGTGTGGCTGATCCCGCTGGTCCCGTTGCTCGGATTTGGCCTGACCCTGGCGCTGGGGGACCGGGTCCGCCACTGGGTTGCGATCGCGGCGACGACCTTCAGTTTCGTGATGGCCGTCCTGGTCTTCTTCGCCGTCCAGGGCCAGCCCGACAGCTACGTGGCCACGCTCGCCCCGTTCATCGAAGTGGGCACCTTCCGCGTCGAGTGGGCCTTCCTCGTCGACCAACTGACCACCGTCATGTTGCTCGTGGTGACCGGTGTGGGCCTGTTGGTGCACATCTACTCGATCGGCTACATGGAAGGTGACTCGCGCTACACGCGCTTCTTCGCCTACCTCAACCTGTTCCTGGCGGCGATGCTGGTCCTGGTCACCGGCTCGTCGCTGCTGGTGCTGTTCATCGGGTGGGAGGGTGTCGGCCTGGCCTCGTTCCTGTTGATCGGGTTCTGGTTCGAGGACGCCAAGAACTCCTCGGCTGCCACCAAGGCCTTCGTCACCAACCGGGTCGGCGACGTCGCCTTCATGATCGCGATGTTCTTCGCCTTCAGCCAGTTCGGCACGCTCGACTTCTTCACCGCGGACCACACCGGCATCCTCGAACAGGCAGGCGTGCTCAGCGCGACCGGGGCCCTGGTGCTCGGCCTCCTGCTGCTGTTCGGCGCGGCTGCCAAGTCGGCCCAGATCCCGCTGTTCGTGTGGTTGCCCGACGCCATGGCCGGACCCACACCGGTGTCGGCGCTGATGCACGCCGCGACGATGGTGACTGCCGGCGTCTACCTGCTGGTCCGGACCTCACCGATCCTGGTGCAGTCGCTGGACGCCATGACCGTGATCGCCTGGGTCGGCACCCTCACGGCCCTGCTGGCCGCGCTGATCGCGATGCGCCAGGACGGGATCAAGAAGATCCTCGCCTACTCCACGGTGTCCCAGCTCGGCTACATGGTCATGGGTGTCGGTGTCGGCGGGTTCTCCGAGGGGATCTTCCACCTGGTCACCCACGCCTTCTTCAAGGGCCTGCTGTTCCTGGCCGCCGGATCGGTCATGCATGCGCTGGCCAACACCGAGAGCGTCTGGAAGATGGGCGGGCTGCGCAAGATCATGCCGATCACGTTCTGGACCTCGTTCGCCGCATGGCTCGCGATCTCCGGCATCCCACCGTTCGCCGGGTTCTTCTCCAAGGACCAGATCCTGGCCACGGCCTACGACCACGGCTTCGTCGCCATCTGGGTCATCGGGGTCGTCACCGCGGCGCTGACCGCGTTCTACATGACCCGCTGGTTCGCGCTGGTCTTCCTGGGCGAGCCGCGCTGGCGCGAGGGCCAGGAGGTGTCCGACCCGCACGGGCACGGCACCACCGAACTGCACCCGCACGAGTCACCGACCACCATGACCGCGCCCCTGGTCGTCCTCGGTGCGTTGTCGGTGGTCGGTGGTGGGCTGCTCAACTTCACCCACGGCGGCCGCCTGTACACGTGGCTGCAGCCGGCGGTGGCATCCATCGCCGACCTCGGCCTGCCCGAACACGGTGCCCTGTCCGAACTGGTGCTGATCATCATCTCGGTCGTGGCCGCAGTGATCGGGATCATCGGTGGCTTCATGCTGTACGGGCCCCAGCGCGACCTGTCGCTGGGCAGCTCGGCTGAACCCCTGCGCGGTCCGGCGGCCGAACTGCTCGAACGCAAGTTCTTCATCGACGAGGCCTACTCGGCGATCTTCGTCGGAGCTGGTGGCTGGCTCGCACGGGCTGCCGCCTGGTTCGACAGCACCGTGATCGACGGTGCCGTCAACGGTGTCGCCGGCGTCAGCCTCTGGTTCGGACAGGAGTCACGCCGCGCCCAGACCGGACGTGCCCACACCTACCTGGGGGTGGTGGTCGGGAGTGTCGTCCTCCTGGCCGTCGTCCTGATCGTGCAGGTGCGATGATGGAGTTCTTCACCGACAACCTCGTCACGGTCACCCTGGTCCTGCCGATCCTGGGGGCGCTGGGCATCGGCCTGTTCACCGAGTCCGAGGACGGCGCGCGCTGGACCGCCCTGGGTGCATCCGTGCTGACGCTGGTGGCCAGCCTGTGGCTGGTCGTCGACTTCGACCCCGACGCCGGTGTCCAGGCGGTGGACTCGCTGTCGTGGATCCCGAGCATCGGCGCGTCCCTGACCGTCGGCGTCGACGGGATCTCGCTGATCCTGATCGTGATGACCGCCTTCCTGACGCCGCTGATCGTGCTGTCGTCGTGGGAACACCCGGATCGACTGCGGTCCTACCTGATGGCGTTCCTGGCCCTGGAGGCAGCCTCGATCGGCGTGTTCGCCGCGCAGGACCTGCTGTTGTTCTACGTCTTCTTCGAGTTCAGCCTCGTGCCGATGTTCCTGGTGATCGGGATGTGGGGTGGGGCGAATCGCCGCTACGCGGCCGTGAAGTTCTTCCTCTACACCCTGGTGGGCGGCCTGACGATGCTGGTGGGCATCATCTACATCTACAACTTCATCGGGGGCACGTCGCTGGCGTTCGCCGACATCGGCCTGCTGCTGACCGAGACCCCGTTGTCGCTGCTCGAACAGCGATGGCTGTTCCTGGCCTTCTTCCTGGCGTTCGCGATCAAGGCGCCGCTGTTCCCGGTGCACACGTGGCTGCCCGACGCCCACACCGAGGCCCCGACCGCCGGATCGGTGTTCCTGGCGGCCGTCCTGCTGAAGATGGGTGGCTACGGGTTCATCCGCTTCTGCCTCACGTGGTTCCCGGATGCGAGCACCGAGTTGGCGACCGGTTCGGGCTCCGGGTTCTTCTCGGTGCCGTGGCTGATGGTGCTGTCGGTCATCGGGATCCTGTACGGCGCCGTCGTCGCGCTCGTGCAACCCGACATCAAGAAGTTGGTGGCGTACTCGTCGGTGTCGCACATGGGGTTCGTGGTCCTGGGCATCTTCGCACTCAACGCCACCGCGACGTCGGCGGGCGTGGTGCAGATGGTCAACCACGGGTTGTCCACCGGCGCCCTGTTCCTGCTGGTCGGGTTCCTCTACGACCGACGTCACACGCGGATGATCGCGGAGTTCGGCGGCCTGGCCAAGTCCACGCCGGTCTACGCGGGCATGTTCCTGCTGGTCGTGATGTCGTCGATCGCCCTGCCGGGCCTCAACGGCTTCGTCGGTGAGTTCCCGATCCTGGTCGGGACCTTCAGCGTCATGCCATGGGCGGCTTCCCTGGCCGCCTTCGGCGCACTGCTTGCCGCCATCTACCTGTTGTGGGCCTACCAGCGGATGTTCACCGGTCCGCTCGACGGCGCCGCAAACGAAGCCACGACGGACATGACCCAGCGCGAAATCTGGGTGATGGTGCCGTTGGTGGTCGTCATCGTGGCCATCGGGCTGTACCCGCAGCCGCTCTACGACCTCGTCGAACCGTCGGTCCAGCAGGTGCTGGCCAACGTCGCGCAGTGAGGAACGAGCCATGACGGAAACCCTTGCCGACCTGTCGTCCGACGTGTCCATCGCCTGGTCGAGCTTCGCTCCCGAGATCGCGATGACGACCGCGGTCGTCATCCTGCTGCTGCTCACGATCGCCGGACGCCGGCGGATGTGGGTGGCAACGCCACTGGGCCTGGGCATTGCCGCCGTCGGGGTCTGGCTGGTCGCCGCCGGATCCAGTGTCGGCGGGTTGGTTGCGCTGGTGGGCGGCCTGGGGCTCATCGCGGCCACGTTCGGTCTCGCCGGGGCCCCTCGCGCGTTGCACGCCTGGATTGCAGGTGGCGGCGTCGCGGCGGCGCTCGTCCTGACGGTCTGGATCGCATTCGACGTGCTCGCGGTCGGCGATGGCCAGATGGCTGCCACGTCCACGATGGCCGGCTCCCTGGCCGTCGACGGGGTCGCCGTGTTCACGCGGGTCACGGTCTACCTGACCACCCTGATGGTGATTCCCCTCGGCCACGCCTACCTGGGCGACCACGGCATCCACCGGCCCGAGTTCGAACCGTTGCTGTTGCTGTCGGCCACCGGGATGGCGCTGTTCGGCGCCGCCAACGACCTGATCACGATCTTCGTCGCGCTCGAGATCCTGTCGATCGCGTTGTACGTGCTGGCCGGGATCGCGCGTCGCGACCGTCGCTCCCAGGAAGCCGCCACCAAGTACTTCGTGATGGGTGCGGTCGCCTCGGCGCTGCTGCTGTACGGCTTCGCACTGACCTACGTCGTCACCGGCACGCTCGACCTCGCCGACATCGCCACCCAGCTCTCCCAACTGGACATCCCGCTGCGACTGGCGGCCGTCTCGATGGTGCTGGTCCTGGTGGGGATCGGCTTCAAGGTCGCGCTGGTGCCACTGCAGTTGTGGACCCCCGACGTCTACCAGGGTGCTCCTTCCAACGTCACCGCCTTCATGGGCGCGGCCACCAAGGCCGCTGCCTTCGCGGCGATGCTGCGACTGTTGCTGGTTGCCTATGCGCCGTTGTCGGACATGTGGGTGCCGGTCCTGGCGGTGATGGCAGCACTCAGCATGGTCTACGGCGCCTACACCGCGCTGCGCCAGACCGACGTCAAGCGCATCCTCGCCTACTCGGCGATCGCCCACGCCGGCTATGCCACCATCGGCGTCGTGTCGCTGAGCAACGAAGGGCTCACGGCCACGCTGTGGTACCTGCTGACCTACGCCATCACGACCATCGCCGGCTTCGGCGTGATCATCGCGGTCGAACGGACCCACGAGCGTCTCGTGACGGTGCACGACCTGCGTGGCCTCGGGACGACCTCGCCCGCACTGGCAGGCATGTTCGCGGTGGCGCTGCTGTCGCTGGCCGGCATCCCGCCCACCATCGGGTTCGTCGGGAAGTTGACGGTGTTCACTGCCGGTGTCGAGGCCGGCCTGACCTGGCTCGTCGTGATCGGTGTGGTGTCGTCGGTGGTGGCCGCCGCCTACTACCTGCGCCTGATGGTCGTCATGTTCGTGGAGAAGCCCGGCGACGACGCCGTCGAGCCCGCCTACAGCACGGGCTGGAACATCGCGTCCGTGGCCGCCGTGGTGTTGGTGGTCTACCTCGGCCTGCAGCCCCAGTATTTGCTCGACTTTGCCGAGCGTGCCGCCGGGCTCGTCAGGTGATGGCCCCGCCGCCTGTCCGCGACGACGTTGGCCGCCTTGCCGCGTTCGTGGATCGCCCCTGTCTTGAGGTGACGACGTGAGTGCCGTCCGCACCGCCACCGTGGCGATACCCGCTGCCGTCGTGGAGGAGTTGGAGGGCACCGGGATCGAGCTGGGTCCGACCCTGGATCGTGTCGAGGTGCTGCTGGCCGAACAGGTGCAGTCGTCGCGTGCGTTCGTCAACCAGACCGCCGGCTACCTGATCGAGGCGGGCGGCAAGCGCTTCCGCCCCATGCTCGTGGCGCTGTCGGCCCACCTGGGTGATCCGACCGCGGCCGGAGTCGTGCCTGCCGCCGCGATCGTCGAGCTGGTCCATCTCGCCACGCTCTACCACGACGACGTCATCGACGAGGCACCCGCGCGACGAGGGGTGGCATCGGCCAACGCTCGCTGGGACAACACGGTGGCGATCCTGACCGGCGACTTCCTGTTCGCCCGGGCGTCGGAGCTGTCGGCCGAACTGGGCGTCGAGGTGACACGCATCATGGCACGCACGTTGGCGGCCCTGTGCGAGGGCCAGATCGCCGAGGTCCAGGGTTCCGCCGGCGCCCTGCCACCCGACGTGCCCCGGTTGGAGCCCACGGTGGAGCACTACCTCGACGTCATTGCCGGCAAGACGGCGTCGCTGGTGGCGACGTCGTGCCAGTACGGGACGCTGCTGTCCGGGTGTGGGCCCGAGGTCGTCGAGGCCGCCACGGCCTACGGGTTCAACGTCGGGATGGCCTTCCAGTTGTCCGACGACATCCTGGACGTCGCCTCGGACCACGAGGATTCGGGCAAGACCCCGGGCACGGACCTGTTGGAAGGTGTGCGGACCCTGCCGATCGCCTTCGCCCTGGAGGATGACCCGGACGGACGCTTCGCCGCGCTCGTGGCCGATGGTTCGGTGGCCGAGGACGACCTGCCCGAGGCCCTGACCCTGCTGCGAGGCTCCGACGCGCTGGACCGTGCCCGTGAGGCCGCCAGCACCTACGTCGTCACCGCCATGCACCACCTCGAGGAACTCGGCGATCACCTCGACGACGACGCGCTGCCCGCCGTCGGCGCGCTCGCCAGCCTGGCCACCTACTCGCTGGACCGCGTTGGATAACGTGCGCCCGTTGGTCGCGCCATGCTGCGTTGGTGCCCCGCGTGGTCAGCGGGTGATGCCGACGTCGGCCATGTGCGCGGTCTCGGAGAAGGACCGCAGGCCGAAGATGGAGGCGTTGGCGATGGGGCGATGGCGCAGGCGCGAAATCGAGGCATGCGCCGACGAGAACCGCTCCCACTCC
>DATFMD010000150.1:0-16222 GCA_035267125.1 Nitriliruptoraceae bacterium
GACAACTGCGACGGATCCTGCTGGAACTGCTCGTACATCTCCTCGACGAGCCACGAGTTGAGCTCTGACTGGGAGTGCTGCTTGACCATTTGATGGGGCCTGTGCGCGATGTCCAGTGGAGAAATCGAGGGTACTGCCTGCCTTGTTGCCGAACTCACCCACGGCCATCACCGTCCGGCCGGTGCGGGCGCCGCCCGGGACGGTGCCGGTCTGCTTCGCATGCGACCTCGCTGCCCCGTGCGGGCACGCCATGCCGAGCCGGCACGATCGGTGTGCGGTTGGGTGGATATCGTTGGCGTCATGCGCACCTTCATTGCAGCCATCGTCGCCCTGGCCGCCGTCGCTGCTGCAGTGTGGGTCGGCCTCGACCTGCTGCAGCCGCGGATCAGCGACTCCACGACGGCGTCGAGCCCCGACCAGCAGGCCCAGGCGGCGGCTGACGACTTCGCCACGGCCTGGGCGGCAGACGACGTCGAGGCCATGGCCGCGTTGGTGCACGGAGACGACCGGGCGGGACTCGACGAGTTCCTGGCGGTCAGCGAGCAGATGACCACGGCGCTGGGCGTGGAGCAGGTCAGCCTCGACATCGACGCGATCGGTGAGGGCGAGAAGCGACGGGTGGCCGATGCGACCCTCACCATCACGATGGACCTCGCGGCCCAGGTCGAACCACTGCCTTCGGACACCGCCAGCCCGGGCCAGGACCCGTCGGGGACCCCCGGCACGGGCACGGCCCCAGCCACCACGGCCCCGGGCGAGGCGACCGCGGCAACGCCTGCCACCGACCCCGCCGACGAAGACACCGTGCAGGTCTCGTGGCCGACCCAGGTCGCCCTGGTCGAACGCCAGGCCGGCTGGCTGGTGGTCCCGGATCGCACGACCGTGCATCCCGGCATGCGGCGGGACACCCTGTTCGCCCGCACGTCGACGGAACCAGTGCGCGCCTCGATCCTCGACATCAACGGCACACCGCTGACGAGTCACGCCGAACTTGTCACGCTCGGCATCGTGCCGGGGCAGTTGGGCGACCGTGCACAGCTCGAAACGGTGTGGGGAGAGGTGCTGCCCAACAGCCAGGCACAACTCCTGGAGGTGGTGGGGAAGGGATCGCTGGTCGACGACTGGTACTACCCGGTCGTGTCCATTTCGCAGGATGATGCCGCTCGCGCCTGGCCGCGCCTGCGGACGCTGCCAGGCGTCACCCGGCGCGACTTCGACGGCACCACGACCGGGTCGACGTTCGGCAGTCACGTGCTCGGTCAGGTGGCGTTGCCAACCGCCGAGCAGATCGAACAGCTCGATGCGACCGAGGGCGAGCCGACCGGGGTGTCAGGCCTCGAACTCGCCCTCAACGATCGGCTCGAGGGGTCGTCTCGAACCGCCATCGCGATCATCGACGATCTCGACGGCACGGTCGTCCAGCCAATCCACGAGTTCCAGTCCAGCGACTCGGGCCCGGTCGCGACCTCGCTGGACGCCGATGTCCAGCGCGCCATCGAATCGGCCCTGCTGGGCGTGTCGGACCCGGTCGCGATCGTGGCGGTGCGTGCCGATGGCGGCATCGCCGGGGCGGCGTCCCGGCCGGTCGACGGCTTCAACCGCGCCTTCGAGGGCCAGTACGCACCGGGTGACGCCATCACCCCGATGACGAGCATCTCGCTGGCTGCCAGTGGCGCCGGCATGGACGACGCCGTGGACTGCCCCGCCCGGGCAGTGGTCGCCGGGGCCGCGATGGAGGCACCCGGAGACCTGGGGCTCGTCGACCTGCGAACGGCGATCGCGGCCGGCTGCGACACCAGCGTCGCACAACAGGTGAACGATCTGGAACCGAACCAGACGAGCACGGCGCTGGCGATGGGCTTCGACCAGGATCCGATGCTGCCGCTGCCGACAACCGTCCCCACCTGGGTCGAGCCGATCGACGCGACCGAGGCGGTTCGCGCCGCCGTGGGGCAGGGCCGAGTCCTCGCCACCCCGCTGCTCATCGCAACGATGGGCGCGGAGGCGATCGCCGACGCGGACCTGTCGCCGTGGCTGTTGCAGGAGCAGGCGATCTCGCCCGCCGAGGCCACGATCGATCTGGGGCCATTTCGCGAGGTGGTGGAGGCTGGCCTGGGCAGTGGGGGTTCCGGAGCCGGGCTCCTGCCTGCCAGCACGGGCGCACCACCGCAAGTGGCATCCCCCGAGCCGACGGCGGGATCCACGCCGGCGACGGCTCCGGCGACCACGCCTGCCGGGACCCCGCCCGCGACCACGTCACCCGACCAGCCGACGCCCTCGACCACGGCGACGTCCGCACCGACCGCCGATCCCTCTGCCCGGGCGGCGCCGACCGCCATGCTGCTGGGTGCCATCTCCGGGACCGGTTCCTCGACCGGCAGCGGTGACGTGCACTCGTGGGTCCTGGCAACGGTTGGCGACCTCGGCATCGCGGTGCTGGTGGAGGACTCCGAGGGCAGCATGGAACTGGCGCGAGCGCTGATGCAACGGGTGGATCGCGAACTGGTCGAACTGCGCAACTGAGGCATACGCTCCAGGAGCACACGCGGCCGGGCGGTCGAGTCGGTCCGGTCATCGACCGCCAACCCGTTGCCCCCAGACCACACCTCCCACGACGCCCACGCGTCACCTTGGAGATCGCACCATGTCCGCCATGTCTTCACTGGTCGTGCTGGCCCAGGCCACGACCGAGCCCACGCCGGTCGGCCCCTGGATCGTCATTCCCACGCTGGTGATGCTCGCGGCAGCCGTTGCCGCCGCCCCGATCTGGCCCTGGAGTCGGCAATGGGGCTGGCCCGTGGCCGGCATGTTCGGGGTCACGGCGGCCACCGCGGCGATGTTCTCGGTTGCCTGGTTGTACTCGTGAACGTGTCTGGGCACGCCTGACGGGCGCGACCGCCCTCCCCCGGCCCGGTCGACGTCGGCGCCGTTCCTCAGGCGACCCATCCGTCGTCGCCGTCGTCCGTCACGATCGGCAGGTCGGCCGACTCCCAGGCATGCATGCCACCCTCCATGTTGTGGGCAGTGAAGCCGGCCCGGTCGAGCGCAGCCGTGACGGCACCGCTGCGATTGCCGGATCGACAGATGGCGATGATCGGTTGGTCCGTGGGGATCTCGTCGATCCGGGCGTTGAGTTCGCCCATGGGGATGTGGACGGCCTCGGCGACGTGGCCGGCATCCCATTCGACCTGCTCGCGCACATCGAGCAGGAAGTGGTCACCGATGTGACCGTGGGCCTCGGACGGGGTCATGGTCGTCTCCTGGGTCTGGTGACGCATCGGTCGCGCGACATCCGGCGACTCGTCCGCGCAGGATAGGCCCAGTGAGGCGGCGGCCCGGGCCAGCGCGACCCGATCGGTCCAGCCATCCCGGGGCCGCCTGTGGACAAACCACTGGACAACTCCCTCGACCTGCTGTTGAGAAGGTGTGGAAACACGAAACCCAAACGTTCAACTTGACGTTCAGGTGATTTGGCCGATTCCGTGACGAGGCGTCACCTTGAGCCCGAAACGCGCATCAACCTCGCCGAGAGATGATGGGTCAGGCTGGGGACAACCTCCGTGGCCATCCACTGGTAGTAGTCGAGCTGATCTGGGGAAAACCGGTACTCTCGGCGCACCTGCAGCACGTCCACGGCGTTCGGTGTGCCATGCACGGGACCCGCAACCGCCACCACGCCATCCACGAACGTGCCGGGTGAGACCTCCGCCAGTCCCGTTGGTTGCGCGATCACCCATTCGACGGCACCGTTGCCACACCAGCGCAGCCAGCCAGTCTCCATGTGCATCGGCCCGCGCGCGCCCCACGTTGCCTGGCTCGTGGCCAGGACTGGCTTGCGGGTCGCCGTGACGACGAACTCCTCCTCGTAGTCGAAGTCCTCGATCGTCGGGAAGTGACCGCGACCGCTGCCGCGCCACGTCCCCACGAGCGGCGCCAGTTCGGGGACCATCACCATGTCATCCTTCGTCATCGTCCGTCTCCCGATCATCCACGCTCGGATCGACGGCCGCCAGGTCATCGATGTCACGGTCGGTGTCCTCTGCCGCCACCGCGACAGTCCAGCCGTCGGGATGCGTCGCCGCAACGTGCAGGCGCCAGCCATGCTCGCCGCCATCGTCGAACTCGTGGAAGCGGCAGTCCTCGAGTTCGAATTCGACATCGTCGGGATCACCCCAGTCCTCGAGTCGGTCCCCGACCAGGGTGCGCACCGCCCACCAGGCTGCCGACCGGCCAGCGGCAACGCCCCTGCGGCGACCGCGTGCGCCTCCCGAGGCGGCAGCCCAGGTCATCCAGGCCATGGCGTCGGCGAGGCCGATCTCGCGCATCCTGGCGGGGCCGGCCACGAGTGCTGCCACGGCGCCGACGGCATCGCCGTCCACGACCACGACATCGGCAGCACCGGTCGAGCTGGTCGCCCACGGCTCCACCAGGGCCAGGAAGGCGGACTCCACCCGCACGTCGCCTGCCTCGCGGGCCGGCACGGCAGTCACGTCGACCCAGTCACCCGCCGCCGTGCGTCTGGGTGCCGGCACCAGGACCTCGTCAGCCCGGTACGTGGCCAGGGGGGCCGTTCCCTCCCACGGCTGCCATCGGGGCGGCACGTCGAGGTGCATGACTTCGGCCCGGTCGTCGTCGGTCAGGTCCTCCCCCCGGGCGATGCGCTCCACGGCGACCACGCCGCTGACGGGCCCGCCGGGCAGGGAGTCGGCAACCTCGGACCACTCGTGGTGCTGGGCCAGGACCTCGGTGAGTGGACCGAGGGTGTGGCGATCATGACCGGCCAGCGTGGCCGGGACGGCCAACTCGACCGGCGCCTCCAGGGCAAGCCGATAGCCGGCGTAGGCAGCCGGCCCCCACAGTTGGCGGCCGGTGCGGTCCAGCGCCTCCATCGCACCGACGCGCAGCGCCTCGACCGTGCGCCAATCCTGCCGTGAGGCCGCAGCATCGACCGCCCTGACGAGTTCGTCGAGGTCCCCACGATGCAGCAGGCCCGCCAGGTCGAGCATCCCGTCGGCCCCTTCGATCAGCTGTGGACCAGCTTCGTGGCCGGTTCGGCGCTGCGGCAGCACCCACGCAGGCTCAGGCACTCCATGCTAATCGTCCGGTTCGATCGTGCGGTGCACGGCGCGATGGTGCGAGGTGACGGCGCAGCGTCGCGCGGCGCGGACGTTCGGACGCACATTCGGCCCGACGATGAGGCATGCTCGATGATGCCACCCGATGCCTCGCAGGAGGTCCACGATGCCATCGAAGCGATTCGTCGAACTCCAGCCCGACGAGTGCTGGCAACGAGTCCGCAACGCCACCCCGCGGGTTGGACGCCTCGGGTTCCTGTTGGACCAGCACCCCATCGTGCTGCCGGTGAACTATGCCGTGGACGACGAGGCCGTCGTGGTGAGATTCTCGGGCGACACGGTCTTCGACGATGCCGCCAACACGCGGGTGGCCTTCGAGGTCGACGAAGTCGATGAGGTCTGGGAGCGGGGCTGGAGTGTCCTGATCCAGGGGCAGGCACGGGAGGTCGTGAACGAGGAGGAGGTGGCACGCCTGGCCACGTTGCCGCTGCGGCCATGGGCCGCCGCCGATCGCGTGCTGTTCCTGCGCATCGACGCCCGCCACGGCATCTCCGGACGCGCCATCGAGTGACACGGGCGACGTCGGTCGAAGATGGCGACGGTCATCGCCCGGCGCGGTCAGGGGCTGCAAGCCGCGGCCGGACCGAGTGCCTAGCCTCGCCAGCCACCGCCACCACCGGAAGGCATGCCCGTGGCCCGCTCCCTGCTCGTGATCCACCACGACCCGATCGTGGGCCTCGACCGCCTCGAACCGTCGTTGGCGGCACGGGACCTGGACCTGGTCCATGTCGACGCCACCACCGACGACTTGCCCGACCCGACGACCCATGACGGTGTCCTGATCCTGGGCGGACGTGACAGCGTGGCCGACGCCGACGACCTGCCCGACTTCGTCGATGCCGAACTCGAGTTCCTGCGCGCGGCGGCAGCGAGCGAGGTCCCGGTCTTCGGAATCTGCCTGGGAGCCCAGTTGCTGGCGCTTGCCCATGGTGGCACGGTGGCCACGCGCGAGACGCCCGAGGTCGCCATGGTGGCCGTCCACCGCACGACGCCCGGAACCACCGACCCCGTGACCGCCGGCTGGCCCGACGGCGCGCCCAGCCTCGCCCACCACAACGACGAGGTCATCATGCTGCCCGACCAGGCCGAGCAGCTGTTGGTCGGGACCGACGGACCCACGATGTGGCGACTCGGATCGGCACATGCCACGCAGCTGCACCCCGAGGCCGGTGTCGAGACCGTTGCCCGCTGGAACGACGAGTTGGATCCCGAGATGCACGAACGCGCCGGGGTCGACCTCGACGAGTTCATGGACAGCGTCACGGCCCTGGATGCGCAGGCACGTGCGGCCGGCACCAGCCTGGTGCTGCGCTGGGTGGACGGCCTGGAGTGACCCTACCCGGGCCACCCGGGCCACCGACACGGATCAGCGACTCGGGCCGCGGTCGAGGTCAGGATGGGTGCGGCGATGCCTCAGCCGCCGGCGACCGCCGGCACCAGCGTGACGACGTCACGGGTGTCCACCGAGGTCGCGATGCCCCGGCCGGTCCGCACGTCGTCGGTGCCCACGAACACGTTGAGCCATGGGGCGACCCGGCCGTCGACGAGGATCCGGTCCTCGACGGCTGGGTGACGAGCCACCAGGTCAGCGATGACGGCAGCCACGTCGGCACCGTCGACCGGCACCTGGACGGCGCCGTCGACGAGTGGTCGCAGGGTCGCGGGCAGTCTGACGGTCGGCATGGTCACAGTTTCCGGGGGGAGGCTGTCAGGACTCGGGGTCGGGGGGTTGGTTGCGGCGGCGGTCGCGAAGGGCGCGCAGTTGTTGGCTGAGCACGGCGACGCTGCCGGGTCGGGGGGGTGGCAGCGCCACCCCGTCCAGGAACTGGTCCGGTTCCGACAGGTGGCTCATGGACGGGACCCGCGTGGCCAGGATGTAGAGGGTGACGAGCTTGATCGCGGCCACGGTCGGAATGGCCACCAGCATGCCGACGATCCCGAACATGGTGGCAGCCGCGATCAGCGACAGGATGATCGTGACCGGATGCACGTGGACGGTGCGCGCCAGGATCGACGGCGTGATGACGTGGTTGTCCAGTTGCTGCACGGCCACCATGACTGCCACCACCAGCAGCGCCTGGGTGGGGCCGTTGCCGACGGTCAACGCCACGACCACGCCGATGACGCCCCCCAGGGTCGGACCGACGAACGGAACGAGGTTGAACACGCCCGTGGCGGCCCCGATCAGGGCCCAGAACGGCAAGCCCAGGATTCCCAGCCCGATCGCCGTCGCCACGCCCACGAACGTCGCCACCACCACCTGGCCCCGGAAGTAGGCGCCGACCGTGGACAGGATGCGCCGCCCCACGTCCATGACCTCACCGCGATGCGACGGCGGGATCAGGCGTTGGATCCCCGCCGCCACGCGCGGAAGGTCGGCAAGGACGTAGAAGGCCAGCACCGGTGCCAGCACGAGCCCGAGCACACCCGACACCAGGGACCCGACCAGCGCGCGCACCGTGCCGAGCAGGCCCACGACCTGGTCGCCACTGCCCTCGACCAGCGAGGCCAGCCAGTCGCCCGCGTCCTGGCCATCTGCCGGCATCGACACCAGTCCGGCAAGGCCGAGCGGCTCGAGCACCTGGTCGAGGGCTTCCCGCACCCCGACCATGATGTCTGGCAGGCCTTCCACCAGCGCGGTGAACTGTCGGGACAGCAACGGCACCAGTGCCCAGCCCAACAGGACCAGGATCCCCAGCGCCACGACATAGGTGACCAGCGTCCCGAGCACGCGGGGCAGGCCAAGTCGCGACATGCGATCCACCAGCGGCGCGAACAGGTAGACCACGATGGTGGCGAGCATGATCGGGGCAAGCAGGAACTGGATGGGCTCGTGGAAGACCGCGAAGACCCCCCACGCCAACACGCCGACGCCGACCAGCGTCCACACGATGACGAGCCAACGCATCGGCCGCCAGGACATCGTGTCCGGTTGCACCGCCGTCCCCGTTTCCTCCCCGCCGACGCTGCTGCCGACGGTCAGTCCGAAAGACCGACCAGGATCGACAGGTCCACTTGGTCGCTGAGGCCGACGTCGTTGGGTCGAATGGCCGACCACCCGTACTGGTCGGCCACCTGCTGGGCGGCCGCTTCCTGACCGTCACCATAGAAGATCGTGGTCTGCTGGTAGACCGTCCCGGCACGGCCTTCCGCCACCATGTCGTAGCCGTCCGCGATCATCTGGTCGGCAACCTCGGCCGCCGTGGTCGATCCATCCAGCTTGGCGTCCAACACCTGGACCGAGATCGAGGCCGGGTCGATGCCCGACGATGGCGTCGTCGGCGCCTCGGTCGGCGTTGCCGGTGCCTCGGTCGGCGTTGCCGGTGCCTCGGTGGCATCCGGGGTGACGACCTGGGCCGGGGTCGTGGCAGCAGGTGGGGTGACGACCTCGGCCGGGGCCTGGGTGGCCGGCGCGCTCGTGGTGGGCGCCGACGGGGTCGTCGGTGCCGTCGTCGGCGAGGACGTGGCGATGGCCACGGGTTCGGCGTCCTCGTCGGGACTTGCCCCGACCGTGCCGATCGCGAAGAACAGCAGGGCCGAGCCGACGACGAGACCCAGCACTGCGATCACGAACTGGTTGAGGACCTGTCGGGGCTCTGGAGCCGAGGCATTCGACATGAGTTGGACCCTTGACTGGAGGTGGCACGAGCGCGGCGTTGCCGTGCTGGTCGGGTGCCAATGTATGCGGACCACCCGCACAGTTGGCGCACCTGCCGACGGGCATGGGGCCACGGGTAGGATCGTTCGCCACGCCGAGGTAGCTCAGCTGGCCAGAGCAACCGCCTTGTAAGCGGTAGGTCGCGGGTTCGAATCCCGCTCTCGGCTCCGCGAACAGCCGGAGATGTCGCCCCGATGCATCCGCCCGAAGTCGTGGATGGTCGCCTCGTCTTCCACCTCGACGACCCCCACCAACTCCTGCGCCAGGTCCAATTGGCCTGCGACGACGACGTCGTCGTGGCCACGCGCTTCCGTCGCACTGCGGACGGCTGGGTCCTGTCCGTGCAACCTCCCGACCTCGATCGCCTGGAGTACCGGTTGCTCGTCACCGACGCCACCGGGGCCACCAGCGTGATCCTCGACCCGTCCAACCATGTCGAGGTTGCCACCGCATTCGGACACCGCAGCGTCGTCCACATGCCCGACTACGTGGAACCTGCGTGGCTGGCAGCGTCCCGCGTGGCAACCAACCAGACCTCGAAATCCGTCTCCACTGCGGTGGGCACGGTGCCGATGTCGATGTGGGCCCCGGCCCCGCTCGACCGCGCGACGCCGGCGCCCCTGCTGGTCGTGCACGACGGTCCCGAGTACGTCGAGTTGGCGGCCCTGGGACGCTGGGCCGCCGCGATGGTGGCCACGAAGCGACTCAGGCCATTTCGCATGGCACTGCTGCAGCCGGTGGAACGCGATGACTGGTACGCAGTCAATCCCGACTGGCCGGCAGCTGTCGCCGAGATCGTGGCAGCCGTTGCCGCTGACTGGGTCGTCGACGAGCCACTGGTGTTGATGGGGGCGAGCCTGGGCGGCCTGGCCGCCCTGCAGATCGCGCTGGCCACACCCTCGGTGGCCGGCCACCAGGTCGGCGGCGTGTTCGCGCAGTCCGGATCCTTCTTCCAGCCACTGCTCGACCCCCAGGAATCCGACTACCCACACTTCGGCCGCATCACCGACTGGACCACCGCCGTGATCTCCGACGACGACGCTCCGGGCGGTGCTCACAGCGAACTTCGCATCGCCATGACCTGCGGACGCCACGAGGAGAACCACCCCAACAACGTCGCAATGGCGGCAGGACTGCGTCAGCGCGGCCACGAGGTGACCCTGGAGACCGTCGAGGACCTGCACAACTACACCGCCTGGCGCGACGCGCTCGACCCCCCGCTGCCCGCACTGCTGGCCAGCGTGTGGCAGGATGGGGATCCCGACGGCACCGTCGGCACCACGCCAGACTGACCGATCCCGAGGTTGCCCATGGCCGGACACCGCATCGACCTGCCCGTCGAGGGCCACGACGCGTCCCTGTCGGTGATCGTGCACGGACATTGGGGTCGACCGGTCATCGTCTTCCCCAGTGAGGCCGGACACGCCACCGACTTCGAGTCCAATGGCATGGTGGATGCCGTGCGTGGCCTGGTCGACGACGGCCGTGTCAAGCTGTACTGCGTGGACTCCGCCGACAACTTCTCGTGGTCGGACACCTCGATTCCCATCGAGGAACGGGCGCTGCGCCACGGCGCCTACACCCACTGGATCACCTCGCGGCTGCTGCCCTGGATCGATCAGGACAGCGACGGCGCCGAACCGCTGGCGCTGGGCTGCAGCATGGGCGCCTACCACGCGGTCCAACTGGTGCTCCAGCGACCCGACCTCGTGCCCCTGGCCATCGGGTTCTCGGGCAACTACGACGTGGAGGGATGGCGCAGTTGGGGCGCGCCGGGTGACGCAACCTACTTCGCCAACCCCATGGCGCACGTGGCGAACCTCCACGGCGACCACCTCGACTGGCTGCGGACACACGCCAGCTTCCTGCTGGTCGTGGGCGAAGGTGCCTGGGAGGTGGACCCGACCGGGTCACTGCCGTCCACACGAGCGATGGCCGATCTGATGACCGCCAAGGGCCTGCGCCACGAACTCGACGTGTGGGGCCACGACTCGGCGCATGACTGGCCCTGGTGGCAGCGCCAACTGGCCCACCACCTGCCTCGCTTCTGCTGAACAACGGCATCCACCACCTGCCTCGCTTCTGCTGAACGACGGCATCCGCGGATGCGGGCCCGGGCACTGACGGCAGCCGGCACTGGCAGCAGCCGGCACTGGCGGCATCCACCGTCAGGGTGATCCCTGACGAGCATCGCCGAGCGCCACAGCACCATCGTCTTCGATGCCGACCCGGAGAGCAGGCCCATGCAGCCTCACGATCAGCCCCAGCACCTGCCACCACCCGCCGCCCATGCCACCCACGAGACCGACCGGACCCCTGCCGCCACCAACATGGCCCCCGACCGGGCCGCCACCAACGACGCGTCCGCCACCAACGACGCGTCCGCCGGCAACCACCCGTCCGGCGGCGTCGCCGGTCCACCACCACCTGATCACCCGAGCCCCGAGACGAACGGCGACGCGCGAGGTCTGGGGTGGCTGGTCGCCGTCATGGCGGCAGTGTTGGCAGCGGTGCTGGGTGCCGCAATGCTCCTGTTGGGGCTCCTCCTGGGGCACTGCAGCGCGTTCGGAGGCACCTGCCCCGCAGACCCGCAGCCCCTGTGGGACAACGACGTGTTCCGACTGACGGTGGCGGGCCTGGCGCTGATCGTGGTGCCGGCCATCGCGGTCCTCGCCCGGACCTGGCGGCAACGCCTGCGGGGCATCGCCGTGGCGGCGCCGCTGTGCGTGGTCTTCGGCGTCCTCGCCGCGAACTGGGCGGCTGGATGACCAGGCGTGCACGGCGAGTGGCGGCACGGGCACGGCCGGGAGGGCATCCTGCATGGTGGAGCGGGCAACGACCCCGCCCTGGACGCCAAGGAGGCACCACATGGCCGACGTCAACGAGCACCTGGTGGGACTGCTGCTCGGGACCGAGGAGGACTGGCCCCGCGCGTTCGAGACCATCAGCCAACGACTCGGCACGTTCGAACACGGCGGCAGCTCCCATCGCCTCGCCACCGAACGCGTCACGATCGAGCCGTTCTCGCTGCGCGCCCAGCCGCGTCACGACCTGGTGATCGACCGCCTCGCCTACTGGTACTACCACCCGCGCGAGTGGCTCAAGAAGATCGCGTTGATGGACGACGTCTACCTCCTCAACTCGCCGTTCACGTTCCAGTCGATGGAGAAGCACGCGGCCTACTGCGCGTTGCTGCGACTCGGCATGCATGTGCCGGACACGGTGCTGGTGCCCTACAAGAACCCGGTCGACAACGTGCGCTGGGCCTACACCGCCGAGCACTACAACCGGGAGTTCGACCTCGAGGCGCTGGCCGAGGACCTGGGCTACCCGATGTTCATGAAGCCCTTCGACGGTGGTGGGTGGCGCGGCGTGTCACGCATCACCGGGGTGGAGGAACTGCGGTCGGCCTACGACGAGTCCGGCGAGATGCTGATGCACCTGCAGGCGGCGGTCGACCCCTACGACGTGTTCGCCCGTGCCCTGACCATCGGCCCCGAGACGATGGTCATGAAGTTCCAGCCCGACGAACCGATGCACAATCGCTATGCGGTCGAGCACGGCTTCCTGGGCGAGGCTGCCGGGCAGGAGGCGATCACGATCGCCCAGACCGTCAACGCGTTCTTCCGGTGGGAGTTCAACTCCTGCGAGATGCTGGTCACCGGCGACACCGTCATGCCCATCGACTACGCAAATGCCTGCCCCGACGTCGCGGTCACGTCGCTGCACTACTACTGGCCATGGGCGATGGCGGCCCTGGTGCGCTGGTCGGCCTTCTGCGTCGCCACCGACCGTCCGATGCGTGCCCACGTCGACACGACGCCCTGGTTCGCCGTGGCCGACGACCCCGACATGACGCACGAGGACCGCCTGTCCGCATACCAGGCGCTTGCCGACACCCACTTCGAACGCGACCGCTACGACGAGTTCTGCGCCACCGCGGTCAGCAGCGTCGACGAGATCGTGCACGACTGGATCGGGTCCTCCGACTTCGACAACCTGTTGGTGTCGACCATCGCTGCCACCTACCCCGAGCACGAACAGGAGCAGTTCCTGGGCCACTTCCGCGGACTCATCGGGATGTGGCACGACGACGCGACCCGGTCCGCGTCCACGACTCCGGCAAGCAACCCGTCATGAGCGGCGCGACTCCCCCCAGCGACCGGGTGACCTCGCCAGAGGACCGACGCGACGACCCCGTTCCCACCATGTTCACCGCCGACCCCCTGGTCGGGCTGCAGCCCGCCCTGCTGGCCTCGGCAGCGGGTCGCCTGGCCCGCAGTGTCGTGTCGCGACCAGCCGTCGTGGCTCGGCGGGGCGCCAGCCTCGCCACCCGCCTGGGTCGCGTCGCCGTGGGCACGTCAGACGTCGCGCCCGAGCGCGGGGATCGCCGCTTCACCGACGATGCCTGGCGCGACAACCCGGTGTTCCGCCGCATCGGCCAGGGCTACCTCGCCACCCGCGAGGAGGTCTATCGCCTGATCGACGAGGTCGACCTGGACGACAAGAGCGCCAAGCGTGCCCAGTTCGCGGTCGGCATCGCCGTCGAGGTGTTGTCCCCCACCAACAGCCTGGCCAACCCGGTCGTGCTGCGCGAGGCCCGCGACACCAACGGCCGCAGCCTGGTCGCCGGGGCGCGCAACTTCGTCGACGACGTGCAGCACAACGGCGCCATGCCCTCGATGGTCGACACGACGCCGTTCTCGGTCGGCGAGAACGTCGCAGTCACACCCGGGCGCGTCGTCCATCGCAGTGAGGTGCTGGAGTTGATCCAGTACGAACCGGTCACCGACCAGGTCCATGAGCGCCCGATGCTGTTCGTGCCGCCACAGATCAACAAGTTCTACATCCTGGACATCGGCCCGGGCAAGAGCATGGTCGAGCACATGGTCGCCAACGGCCAGCAGGTCTTCGTCGTGAGTTGGCGCAACCCGACTCCGGCCCAGCGCGAGTGGGACCTCGACCACTACGTGCAGTCCCTGCTCGACGCGATCGACGTGATGCGGGAGATCACCGGCAGCGACGACGTCAACATCACCGGGGCGTGTGCGGGCGGGATCACGACCGCAGCGCTGCTCGGTCACCTGACAGCCATCGAGTCCGACGCCGTCAACGCGGCGACCTTCCTGGTCACGGTGCTGGACACGCAGGGCGAGTCGGCCGTGTCACCGTTCGTGACGAAGGCCACCATCGCGGCAGCCATTCGCCGATCCCAGCGCAAGGGCGTACTGGAGGGCAGCGAGTTGGCGCGGGTGTTCGCCTGGTTGCGGCCCAACGACCTCGTGTGCAACTACTGGGTCAACAACTGGCTCATGGGCAACGACCCGCCAGCCTTCGACATCCTGGCCTGGAACGGCGACGTCACCAACCTGCCGGCCAGCCTGCATGCGGATTTCCTGGCCTTCAACCGCACCAATCCGTTCGTCAACCCCGGCGCCCTCGAAGTGCTGGGCACGCCGATCGATCTGCGCGCCTTCACCGGTGACACCTACGTCGTGGCAGGCCTGACCGACCACATCACGCCGTGGCAGAGTTGCCAGCGCACCGTCGAACTGGTCGGTGGCGAGACCGAGTTCGTGCTCAGCTCGTCGGGCCACATCCAGGCACTGGTCAACCCACCGGGCCGGAAGAAGTCGCGCTACTTCGTCAGTGGTGGCCAGGATGACGGCGCCCCCGAGATCGATGGCGCGGCGGCCGAGACCGGCGGCGCGGAGGGCGAGACCGGTGTGGCCGGACGTCCGGCGCAGACCGATGCCGAGGCATGGCTGGCCGGCGCCGCCGAACAGAACGGGACGTGGTGGGACCACTGGGTCGCGTGGCTGTCATCGCGGTCGGGATCAATGGTGGATGCGCCCGCGACGGTCGGTTCCGACACCAACCCGCCCGGTGATCTCGCCCCCGGGCGCTACGTCCACAACCTGTGACGCCACATCCGACGGCGCAACTGGTCGACATCGGCGGCCAGGTGCTGCGCGTCGACCACCGACCGAGCGCACCTGGTGGCCGCGTGTCGACTGCCGGTCGCGACGGCGGCGGCGCGACGGGGGGCGACGACCACGAGGTCCCGCTGCTGCTGTGCAACGGGATCGGCGCCAACCTGGAACTGTGGGAACCCTTCGTGGCCGCGCTGGATCGCCCCACCATCACCTTCGACGCCCCCGGGGTCGGTGGGTCGTCGGTCCCGCTGTATCCACCGACGCTCAAGGTGATCGCGCAGATGGTGGTCGCGATGCTGGACAGGCTGGGCGTCGACCGGGTCGACGTGCTGGGCCTGTCGTGGGGAGGCGCGCTGGCCCAGGAGTTGGCCCACCGGCACTCACAACGTGTCCGCCGGCTGGTCCTGGCCGCCACCCTCGCGGGCTGGACCGCCATCCCGGGCAAGCCGACCGTCCTGGCCCGCATGGTCACGCCGCGCCGCTACCGCGATCCCGAGTACCTCAACTCGATTGCTGCGGACCTGTACGGCGGCGAAGTGCGCAACCATCCCGACTGGCTGCGCGAACACGGTCACCAGCGGTTCCTGCACCAGGCCGGAACGCGCGGCTACGTCTACCAGTTGCTGGCGCCCCGGCGCTGGACCAGCCTGCCGTGGTTGCACACCCTGCCCCAGCCAACCCTGGTGCTTGCTGGTGACGACGACCCCATCATCCGAATGGTGAATCCGAGGTGCATGGCGAGTCGGATCCCGGACGCCACGCTGCACGTCGTCGAGGGCGGAGGACACCTGTTCCTCATGACGCGCGCCTCCGAGATGGCCTCGATCGTCGATGACTTCCTGGGCGCCGCGACCACCAGCCGCCATCCCGAACCAACCTGACGCGCGCCGTCGAGATGGCCTCGGTGATCGATGACTTCCTGGCTACAGGGTGAAGGCCGCGATCGCCCAGACGAAGATGGCGCTGGCGCCGGCCGCGAACTCCACGGCGATGCCCTTGCCGATCCCGGTCAACAACCGCCTTGTCGACGCCCAGGCCGGGGCATGGGATCCATGGTCCCAGAGCTCACCCAGGTAGATGCCGACCACGAAGCCGACGACCAACCCGACGATCGGGATGACGAAGAAGCCGATCACGGCCAGCACACCCGAGAGCACCCAGGTTCGCGCCGACGCCTGGGACTCGACCAACTCGCGGCCGGGGATGCGGTACTTGACGATCGTCCCGACGGTCATGATCACCACCATGAGCGCGACCACTGCCCAGCCCTGCCACGTGCCCGCCTCCAACGCCCACACCACACCGGCACCCGCGATCAGGACGAGTCCGGGCAACACCGGCAGCAGGACCCCGACGAGGCCGACCGCCATCACGAGGCCGACCAGGAACTCGCCTCCGGGGTTCACGGGGCAGCCTCCCGGCGCGCTCGATCGATGGCGTACAGGGCCATGGCGGCCGCCACCGAGGCGTTGTACGAATCGACGTGGCCGCGC
>DATFMD010000151.1:0-11031 GCA_035267125.1 Nitriliruptoraceae bacterium
CGAGGAGTACGCCGACCTGCCGCGGGAGGCGCGCGACTACGTCGACCTGCTCGAAGACCTCTGCAACGCCCCCATCACGTGGGTGTCGGTCGGACCCAGGCGCGGCCAGACCCTCATCCGCCGTGACGTTCCTTTGGTCCCTGCGCACGCGTAGCCCACCCAATGCTGCGTCGGCTTCGTCTGGCGCGTGCATTCGAGTTGCTCGCTGCGCTCACAACGTCGAGGCGCACGCGTAGGACACCCAACCCTGTGCTGGCGCCGTTCTGGCGCGTGCGCAGCAGAATCCGGGTCTCGGTGAGCGTCCCGTGGGCACCCCCCGCGCATTCGGCGCACGATGTCGTCAAAGGTGCTGACAGGTCGGTGTCGGCCAGACAAGATCACTGCTTGGGATCGATCCCAAGCAGTCTGTGCTGGTGAAGTGACTGCGTCCCTCCATGCAGTGAAGGTGACGACATGGCCCGTTCGAGGCGTACAACCCCCATCGTGATTGCGGCAATCATTGCAATCCTCGTCGCCGGCACCGCGGCCGTGGCGGTGGAAGACCCTGTCCTGGTGGTCGACGACATGCAGGACGGGCTCGCCAACGGGGTCGACGGTGACGGCGTGCCGATCGGGTGGAACACCTTCCAGGACGCCACTTCGACGATCAGCGTGACCACCGTCCCCGATTCGACGCGGCCGAACGCCTCGGCGGACAACGACGTCCTCGAGATGACGGCCGACGTGGCCCAGTTCGCGGGCGTCACCCACTCGTTCGCCAGTGACGACCTGACCACGTGGGTTCCGCAGGACTGGAGCGCGTACGCCGGCTTCGCGGTGTGGGTGGAGGGCCAGAACACTGACACCGGGATGTTCATCGACGTCCTGGACAACCGCAACGACGGCTCGACCACCGACGACGCGGAGCGCTGGAGCGTGTCCTTCGTCGACGACTTCGAGGGATGGCAGCTGCTGGAGTGGACCTGGGACCAGTTCGCCCGCAAGAGCATCGGCAACGGCGCTCCCGACGACGGTCTCAACCTCAACGAGGTGCACGGCTGGGCGGTCGGTGCGATCACCACCGACGGCGAGGTGACCTGGAGTCTCGACGATGCCCAGGTCTGGGGCGAGCGGCCGCTCGGCGTGTCCTTCTCCAGCCCGATCATCCCCGTCGCCGAGGACGCCGGCAGCATCGCCGTGCAGGTCGAGCTGACGCGCACCGCCGACGACCCCGTCGTCGTGGAGGTCGCGACCTCCGACTCCACCGACCGGACCTCCAGCGAGGACCTGATCTCCACGCCCGATCGCGACTACACCCCGACCAGCGCGACGCTCACGATCGAGCCCGGGGAGACCAGCGCCGAACTGGTCGTGCCGATTCTCGACGACGACATCTGGGAGGTCGACGAGACCTTCCAGGTGGTGATGACCGAGGTCACCGGCGCGCCCGACCCGGGACCCGCCGGCCGCACCAGCGTCAGCATCATCGACGACGAGGTCTTCGACCCGCTCCTGCTCGAGTCGTTCGAGGAAGAGCACAGCCCCGCGCTGCTGGACACGACCGGTGACACGACAATCGCCGTACGCGAGATCGCCGGCGGCGACGCCGACGCCCTGCCCGTCCAGGACGACTTCGAGCAGGTCCTCGACGTGGCCGGTGCCGGCACCGTCGGCCACCGCTTCGCGATCGGCGAGGACTGGACGGCCTCGGACGGCGTCACATTGTGGCTCGACGGCACCGGGACGGGGGAGGAACTGACCGTGCTGGTGCTCGACGACGCCGCACCCGATCCGGGTCCTGAGGGCTGGGAGTTGGCGTGGTCTGACGAGTTCGACGGGCCGACCGACGCCCGGGCCAATCCCGACAACTGGACCTACGAGACCGGCGGCTGGGGCTGGGGCAACCAGGAGTTGCAGTACTACACCGACTCGACCGACAACGCGGCGCTCGACGGCAACGGCAACCTCGTCATCACGGCCCGTGAGGTCGACGACCCCGCCGCCGCCGGCCTGCCCTGCTGGTACGGCGACTGCACGCACACCTCGGCACGCCTGATCACCGAGGGCAAGCAGGAGTTCGCCTACGGCCGCCTCGAGGCCAGCGTCAAGACGGCTGAGGGCACCGGCATCTGGCCTGCCTTCTGGTCGCTCGGCAACGACTTCCGTGACGTCAACTGGCCCCAGACGGGCGAGATCGACATGATGGAATACGTGGGTCGCATCCCGGGCGAGATCTTCGGGACCATCCACGGACCCGGCTACAGCGGTGGCCAGTCGTTCAGCTCCGGCCAGATCCCGGTCGACCCGGCCCCGCCCGAGGACTTCCTCGAGTACGCCGTGGTGTGGCAGCCCGGCCTGATCACCTGGGAGGTGACCGACGGCGCCGGGACACGGCAGTACCACGAGGCCATCCCGTCGGACGTGGCACCCAACGAGTGGGTCTTCGAGCACCCGTTCTTCCTGTTGCTCAACGTGGCGCTGGGTGGCAACTTCGGTGGGCCGCTCGGTGCCGATCTCGACCTGCCCCAGGAGACCCTCGTGGACTGGGTCCGCGTGTGGCAAGCGCCCGACACCAACGAGCGCTTCTCGGCGACCATCGTCGATGACGTCGACGGATGGCGGCAGGTCACCATCCCGTGGGAGGCCTTCACGCGGTCGGCGGAGCAGCCCGACGGTGCCCCCGACGACGGCCTCACGCTGACCAACGCCCAGGGGTGGGAGCTGGTGGTGCCCGACGACGCCACCCGATCGATCGACCGGCTGGCCCTGGCCGAGGTCCCCTGCTCGGACGCCACGTCCGTGACGTCCGACGGCGACGACGGTGTGGGTTCGCTTCGCCGCGCGCTGGCCGACACCTGCGCCGGTGGCACCATCACCATCGACGCGGCCCTCGCCGACACCACGGTGACCCTCACCAGCGGTGAATTGGCGGCCACGCGGGACGTCGTCGTCGACGCCGCTGCCGCACCCGGGTTCACGGTCTCGGGCGGCAACGCCAGCCGCGTGCTCCGCGTCGACGCCGACGCGGTGGTGGAACTTCGTGGCGTCGCGCTCGTCGACGGTGCCGGCGCCGGGCGCGGCGGTGCCGTGCTCAACAGCGGTGACCTCACGATCATCGACGGCAGGGTCGCCGACTCGGTCGAGACCGACGCCGGCGGCCCCGCGTTCGACGCCGGTGGTGGTGGCATCTTCACCACCGAGGGTGCGCGCCTGCACCTGGTGCGCACGACGATCGCCGACAACGCCACGACCAGCCACCCCGGCGGTGGCCTGCACGCGATGTTCGACACGACCGTGTTGATCGAGGACTCCACGATCAGCGGGAACGTCGGTGCCGACGTGGCCGGTGGCATCCGCAGCCTCGGTTCCACCACGATCATCGACTCGACCATCTCGGGCAACACCTCCACCGCCTGGAACGGCGGCGGGATCTTCGCCACCGACGGCACGGTCGACCTCACCAATGTGACGGTGGTCGACAACGTGGCTCCGGCAGGGACCGCGGGTGGCGTGTTCGTCGCCACGTTCGGCACGGCCGCGACCGTGACGGCCACCAACACGATCGTGGCCGGCAACACCGATGGAGGATCGACCGACTGCGGCCTGTTCTTCGGGTCGGGCGAGCCGATCGCCATTGACTCGGCCGGCGGCAACCTCGACTCGGACGACACGTGTGGCTTCGAGTTGGCAGGTGTGGACCCGTTGTTGGGACCACTTGCGGACAACGGCGGATCCACGGCGACGCACCTGCCGGCGGAGGACTCACCGGCAGTGGACGGCGGAGTGCCCGGATGTGACGCTCGGGACCAGCGGGGCATCGAGCGAGTTGATGCCACCTGTGACAGCGGATCGGTCGAGGTGTTCATCGACCCGAACCGCGACAGTGACGGCGACGGTGTCCCCGACCTGCTCGAGGACGCGGCCGGCTCCGACCCGGACGACCCAGCGTCGCTTCCCGAATGTGACGGTCAGCAATTCACGATCCTGGGCACGCTCGGACCCGACGACCTGGACGGCACTGACGGCGACGACGTCATCGTCGCGCTCGATGGCGACGACACCATCGATGCCGGCGACGGACGGGATGTCGTGTGTGGTGGGCGCGGCGCCGACACGATCGATGCGGGCACGGCGCCCGACACGGTCTTCGGTGACGCCGGCGACGACGTGCTGTCAGGCGGCAATGGGCCTGACGTCCTCGACGGCGGCGACGGCGTCGACTTCGCGGACGGGGGTCGTGGTCCGGACGAGTGCATCGCGGAGGACACCGTGGCGTGCGAGCCGGGCCGTGGCCGCGGCCGCGGTCGGTGACTGGGCCGAACACGCCCGCTCGACGCGCCACCCTCAAGGACGTGGCACGTCGAGCGGGCGTGTCCCGATCGACAGCCTCGCGTGTGCTCAACGACCACCCCAGCGTGCGGGCGGAGGTACGCCAACGCGTCACGACGGCGATGGCGGATCTGTCCTACGCCCCCGACGAGGTTGCACGCAGCCTGCGGACAGGGGCCAACGTCATCGTGCTGGCGATTCCCCGACCGCCTCGGAATGTCTTCGCCGACGCCTACTTCTCGTCACTGGTGGCTGGGGTGGTCGAGGCTGGCGCAGCCCTCGGTCGGACTGTCGCGATCGTGCTGAGTGATGTCGACCCAGCGGGTGCGAACAGCGCACGTGTCGACGATGCCCGCGGTCGCGAGCACTCAGGACCCTCGTTTCGGCTGCGTCCGGATCGACTCACCTCGGGTGGCCTGTTCGCGGGCGCGATCGTGACGGCGAGCGTCGGCCTGGACGGGTTGCCGGCCCAGTTGTCGGCGGCTGGTCTGCCCGTGGTGGTCATCGGGGACCCCGATGACGACGCGGTGTGTTCTGTCGACGTCGACAACGAGCGCGGGGGAGCCATGGCCGCTGGGCACCTGGTGGCGACCGGGTGCCGGCGCCTCGCCCTGCTGGGCGGACCGGAGGCAAACGCCTCGGCACGGAGTCGACAGCGTGGCGCCCGGATCGAGGTGGAGGCGTCGACCACGACGACAGGCGCCGAGGTCGTGTGGCACGCCCACGCCGACGAGTTCGAGGTCGCCGCGGGTCGCGATCTCATGCGGGAATGCCTGGCCGACCTGCCGACGGCACCGGACGGGATCGTGGCGGGATCGGACGCCATCGCGGCCGGCGTCGTGGACGCCGTCACCGGCGCGGGCCTCCGGATTCCACAGGATGTGGCGGTGATCGGCTTCGACGACCTGTCCCCGGCACGCACGACTCGTCCCTCGCTGACAACGGTGGCCCAACCCATCACCGAGGTGGCCGCCCACGCTGTTGCCCGACTGGTGGCATTGGTGGAGGGTCGGGCGCAGCCAGGACTGCGGCAGGTGTCCAAGGTCGATCTGGTCGTCAGGGACTCCACATCGTGAAGGGCTGCGGTCCCCGCGCCCGGTGAGCAAACCTGGCCAGGGCGCGGCTGGGCTTCGCGGCCGTCGTGTCGGGGTGGGCGTCTCGCTTCGTGTGCCGCGGCGAGCGCTTGCAAACCTTCGCCGATCGGACCGTGCGTTGATCGCACGACCACCGTGCGTGGGGCGCAGATGGCCTAGACTGGGGACCCTCTCCCCGTCCATCGCCCGACGGGGTCCGTGTTTGGACCGAGCCACGTGACGTGCTTGTTCTCGACTGATCAGACGGAGTACCTCCATGAACACGAGAAAGATGACGATCGCCGCACTTGCGGGGATCCTGGGACTTTCGATGGTGACGGCCGCCTCGGCCGCGCCGCCCGACTTCGAACCACCGACCGAGATCCCGGCCATGCCAGCCGGCATCGACGAGAAGAGCCACGATCTGCCCAACCCGCTGGCTGAACAGCAGGCGCGGCAGAAGCAGCAGGCGCGCGAAGCCGTGCTCAACGGCAAGGCCACCCCCAAGGGCGCGAACGAGGTCGTACAGGTCGCCAAGGGCCAGTACGTCGAACTCGCGAACGAGGACACCGACCTGATCTGGACGATCACCGGCGAGTTCGGCGAGCTCGACTCGCCCTTCGGCGTCCTGCAGAGCGGGACCCCGGGGCCGCTGCACAACGAGATCCCCGAGCCTGACAGGTCCGTGGACAACACGACCATCTGGGAGCCGGACTTCTCCACCGAGTACTACGAGGACCTCCTGTTCGACACGACGCCGGGGGTCGAGTCGATGTCGAACATGTACACCGAGATGTCCTCGGGCGTCTACACCGTCGATGGCGACGTGACCGACTGGGTCGGCGTGCCCTACAACATGGCCCACTACGGTCGCGACTTCTGCGGCGGGATCGTCTGCAGCAACGTCTGGTGGTTCGTGCAGGACTCGGCCAACAGCTGGTACGCCTCGATGCTCGCTGACGGCATGACTGCCGAGGAGATCGACCAGTACCTCGAGCAGTTCGACGTCTGGGACCGCTACGACCATGACGGCGACGGCGACTTCGACGAGCCCGACGGCTACATCGACCACTTCCAGGCCGTCCATGCGGGCCTGGGCCAGGAGTCTCTGGGCGCCGCGGCTTCCGACTACATCTGGTCGCACCGTTGGTACGTGCAGCTGACGCCGTTCGGCGCCGGTGGCCCGACCACGCCGGATGGCACGACGACGGCCTACGGCGGCACGCAGATCGGCAATTCGAAGTACTGGATCGGTGACTACACCGTCGAGCCCGAGAACGGTGGCCTTGGCGTGTTCGCCCACGAGTACGCCCACGACCTCGGCCTCGCCGACTACTACGACACGTCCGGCAACACCTGCCCGGCCGACCAGCCCGGCTGCGCCGAGAACGCGACCGGCTTCTGGACGCTGATGTCCAGCGGCTCGAACACCGGGGCCGGCGAGGACATCGGTGACGAGCCGACCCACATGGGCGCCCACGAGAAGTTCCTGCTGGGCTGGCTCGACTACGAGGTGGCATTCGCAGGCGACAGCGGCAAGTACAAGCTCGGACCGTCGATGTCCCAGACCAAGGCGGACCAGGCGCTGATCGTGGTGCTGCCGGACCGCGAGGTGGCCTCGAACCTGGGCTCCCCGTACGAGGGCGACGGCTTCTACTACTCGGGTGCCGGCAACGACCTCGACAACCTGATGTACGTCGGCGTGGACCTGCCCGCCGATGCCGAGCTGACCGCGAAGGCAAAGGTCCAGATCGAGGCTGACTGGGACTACGCCTACCTCGTCGTGTCGGAAGACGGAGGCGCCACCTGGACCGAGATCGAGACGAACCTGTCGACGAACGACAACCCCAACAGCCAGAACTTCGGCTTCGGCATCACGGGCGACCTGGGCGACGACTGGGTCGACCTGACCGCCGACCTGTCGGCCTACTCCGGTGAGGTCCTCGTCGGGTTCCGGTACTGGACTGACGTCGCGGCCATCGAGCCGGGGCTCAGCCTCGACAACATCCAGATCACCGGGCAGCCGGTGCTGGGTGCCGAGGCAGGAGACCCCGCGATCACCGCCGACCCCGTCGAGGGCTGGCGCGTGACCGACGGTGCCGAGACCGAGTTCGTGTTCAACGCCTACATCGCCGAGAACCGGCAGTACCTCGGCTACGACGAGCACCTGCAGGACGGCCCGTACAACTTCATCGACCACACCGGGACGACCTACAGCGACGACCTGGTTGAGCACTTCCCCTACCAGGACGGGCTGTTGGTGTGGTACTGGAACGAGCAGTACCCCGAGGACAACAACGTCTCCAACCACCCGGGCGAGGGCTGGGTCCTCCCGGTCGACGCCCACCCGGAGCCGTTGATCAATGGCCTCGGCCAGCCGTGGCGTGGCCGTGTGCAGACCTATGACGCGACGTTCGGCCTCGAGCCAACGACGCCGCTCGACCTGCACTGGGCCGGTGAGCCCAGCTCGCACCCCAGCCTCCCGGCGGTGAGCGTCTTCGACGACTCGCGCAGCTACTGGGCCGGCGGTGACGCGCTCGCGGGCGTGGACGTGCCGAACACCGGCACGGTCATCGAGGTCAAGTCGGTGAGCAACACCGGGTTCATGCAGATCGCGCTGAACCCGAAGAACACCACCGGTCGCGGCAAGCGCTGAGCGACGCACCACCTGCACGGCGCGGGGCCCGGTCCATACGGACCGGGCCCCGTTGCTGTTCGCGCCGGCCCGGGTGGAGTCCCCCATCGCGGATGGGGGAGGTCCCCGAGGGTGGGCCCCGAGGCAACAGGGGTCGTGCGGGCCAGGTCGGGGGTGGATCCCCGATGGGCGGCCGGGATCGCGCGCACCAGCATGGGGTGCAGGCCCGCACGGCCGCCGCCCGGTGGCCAGCCGTGAATCCCGGAGACTGCCATGCGCACCATCGAACCCGACACGATGCCACCCCCGTCAGCCAGCCCACCCCGTTCTTCGACCAACGCAACCGGCCGTCTCGCACGGGCATCGGCGGCTCGCCCGGGACGGACCATTGCCGCGTGGGTGCTCCTGCTCGCCACGGCCATCCTGGCCACGACGACCTGGCTCGGTGGCGCGCTGACCCAGGATGGTGAGGTGACCGTCCCGCTCGAGGCCGAGGTCGCCGACGACCTGCTGACGGGCGCCCGCGACGCCGGCACGACCGGCACAGAGGCTGCACCCGTCGAGTACCTGGTGGTCGAGGTCGCGGACGGCGTGGCGCTTGGCGATGCCGACACCGACGCCGCCCTGTCCGACCTGCAGGCCACGGTCGCAGGCACGGCGCACGTCGAGTCGGTGCTCAGCCCGCTCGACGGTGCCCCCGGACTGGTCAGCGCCGATGCCCGACATGCCCTGCTCGTGGTCACCCTCGACCAGTCGGGTGACGTCGAACCCCTCCTGGCAGCGTTGTCAGGGGCCGAGCCGGACGGATGGCGAATCGCCCCGATCGGTGACGGCTCCGTCAACCACGAATTCGAGACGCTGGCCGAGGAGACCCTCGTCCAGGGTGAGTTGCTCGGCCTCTCCATCGCGTTGCTCGTGCTCATCGTGGTGTTCGGCGCCCTGGTGGCCGCGCTGGTACCGATCGGCCTCGCCATCGTGTCGGTGATCACCGCCCTGGGCCTGACCGCCGTCGTTGGGCAGGTCACCGACCTCAGCTTCTTCGTCGTGAACATGATCACGATGATCGGACTGGCCGTCGGGATCGACTACTCGCTGTTCATCGTCCAGCGCTACCGCGAGGAACGTCGGGGTGGCAGGTCGCGTGATGACGCGATCGCGGTTGCGGGTTCCACGGCCACGCGTGCCGTGGTGTTCTCGGGTGTCACGGTGATGGTTGCCCTGCTGGGCATGATGCTGATGCCCGACACCGTGTTCCGCAGTCTCGGTGTGGGTGCCATCCTGGTCGTCGTGGCGGCGGTCACTGCGGCCATGACGTTGTTGCCGGCGATCCTGGGGCTGCTCGGCGATCGCGTCGACGCGCTTCGCCTGCCGCTGCGTCGACGCGACTCGGACCCGACCGACGGCATCTGGGCTCGCATCGCCCACGGCGTCATGGCTCGGCCAGTGGTGTCGGTCGTCCTGGCCGGTGGACTGCTCGTGGCGATGGCCATGCCGTACCTGGGAATCCAACTGGGCAACGGCGGCATCGACTCGCTGCCCGCGGACTCGGACGTTCGTTTCGCCCAGCAGGTGCTGGCGGATGACTTCGGCAACGGCCTGTCCACCACCGTCGTGGTCGTGCGCACTCCCGACGCACAGGCGCCTGACGTCGTGGCTGCAACCGCTGACCTGGTGGCCTCGCTGGATGCCGATCCCGACCACGGGGAGGTCGTGGTCTCGACCCATCCCGGCCGCGACGACAACGGCGGCGACCTGGTCGTCGTGGAGGCGGTCGACCTGGTCGACCCGTCCACCAATGTCGGTCGCGACGCCGTCGTGCAGGTGCGCGACGACCTTGTGCCAGCGGCCTTCGCCACCGTCGGGATTTCAACCGAGGTCCTGGTGACGGGCAGTGCCGCGTTCAACCAGGACTACGTGGGCCTGGTCAGCGCCCGGACGCCATGGATCTTCGCCTTCGTCCTCGGACTGAGTTTCCTGCTCCTGCTGGTGGCCTTCCGCTCGATCGTGGTGCCCGTCAAGGCGATCGCGATGAACCTGCTGTCGGTCGGCGCCACGTATGGGCTGTTGGTTGCCGTCTTCCAGTGGGGCTGGGGAGCCGACCTGCTGGGCTTCACGCAGGTCGACGTGATCGAGGCGTGGGTCCCGCTGTTCCTGTTCACGGTGCTGTTCGGGCTGAGCATGGACTACCACGTGTTCCTGTTGAGTCGCATCCGCGAGCGCTACGGCAAGACCGGGGACAACGCGGGATCGGTGGCCTTCGGGCTGGCGGCCACGGGCTCGATCATCACGGGCGCCGCCCTGATCATGGTGGCCGTGTTCGGCGGCTTCGCCATGGGTGACCTGTCGATGTTCCAGCAGATGGGCTTCGGCCTGGCAGTGGCCGTCATCCTGGACGCCACGGTGGTCCGATCGGTCCTGGTCCCCGCGACGATGGTGTTGCTGGGCGATCGCAACTGGTACCTGCCGGACTGGTTGCAGTGGTTGCCGCAACTGCACGTGGAAGGGCCGGTCGACCACGACCCAGTCGTGCCAGTTGCCGCCACGAGTGACAAGGAGTTGGTCCACGCGGGATCGTGAGGGCCACGCTCCATGCGGCACACCGCCACCCGCCCCGTCTGGGGTGGGTGGCGGTGGATTCGGCGGCAATTCGGCCAACCGCCCTCGCGGGCGGGGCGTGGCTGCCTACATTTGGTTTCGGCCACCTCGGCCAACGCCAACTGCTGTCCGACCAGCGCTCGGGCACAGCACACGAATGGGGTCACCATGCGGGGTCACACGTCCGTCATCACTCGTCCATGGGCAGCGGTGCTCGTTGCCTTCGTCCTGCTCGCAGCACTGGTCGGTCCGGCCACTCCATCGTTGGCCGACAAGCCCCCGGTGGTGACCCTGTGCCACGTCGACCACGATGCGGGCACGTATCGCGCCCTGACCACGCCGAAGGGCGGGAACTCGATCAATGCCCACCTGGGCCACGGCGACGGACGGCCGGGTGACGAGGTGCCTGATGCCCCCGGC
>DATFMD010000152.1:0-2085 GCA_035267125.1 Nitriliruptoraceae bacterium
CGCCAAGACCCCCGTCGGTGGCTGCATCCTCGGTGGCCGGCACCCGAGGATGCAGCCACCGACGGGGCTGGGGACGTCCAAGGGATCGGCACGGCGACCGTCACGCTCGATGGCGAGACCATGACCTTCGCGGGCACAGACTTCGCTCCGGAGACCTGCGCACCGGATCGGTTCGGCATCTTCTTCGCCGTGTTGCAGCAGGTGGATGACACCGGTACCGCAGTCCCTGAGGGGCTGCTCGAGGCAATCCTCCTGCATGCCGACACCGATGCCGAAACCACCGGCCAGGACAACCGAATCAAGGTCACGCTGGGCGACACGGAGTGGACTGCCGACGCCGCCGAGGATGCCGGCCAGGTGGAAGAGGTCACTGTGGACGGATTGTCCGCGTCCGCCACTGCGACCTTCAGCGGAGCCGACGGCACCGCGTCGGGATCGCTCGAGGTCGCCTGCGCACCAGCCGAATGACCCAACCTCGTGAGGCCGCAGGCCAGAAGACGCCAAGGCCGTCAGATGGCGCAACGGCCTCGACGGCTGGCGACCACGCCGCGTCGGCATGGGCGGAAGACATGCATGACAGCCACGATCCGCACGGAAAGGTGGCTGGGAGTCATCCCTGGCTCCGCGATGGGACCACGGAAACCAGCGAAGACGACAGCCGGGCCGACAGGGTCCGTCGGTTGTTGCCAAATGGAGGAACGACGATGCGAACGAATCGATGTGTGGCCGCCGTTGTGGGCGCCGTGTTCATGCTGGGCGGATGCGCCAGTGGAGCGGATGAGGCAGAGCCGAGCGACAGCCAGGCGGCGTCCTCTGCCACGTCCGAGCCCGGATCGGACGCGACGACAGCCCCACCGGGGCCGTCGGCGACCACCCAGCCGGCATCGGAGGATGCTGGAGCGTCGGAGGCGAACGAGTCAAACTCGCCGGCCTCGTCGACGTCACCCATCACCGGTTCACCGGCTTCGTCCTCGGCGACCGTCACGGTGGGCAGTGAAACCTACACCTACGTCGATGACGGGGGTGGGACCTGCGACCCCGACGTCTTCGGTGGGGCTCGGGCATTCCTGACCCGGATCGACGACAGTGGCGAGCCCATCGGGTATGGGGACGGGCTGACTGAGGGCGTCACCATCTCGGTGTCCGCCGACGGTCAAGGCGTCATCGCCGGGAGCGGCGGGGATGACCCCGACCGGCCCGTGTTCACCGCCGGCCAGGAAGGCGACCCCAGCAGCATCGACTCGGTGGACATCTCTGATCGTGGGGCCAGCGGCACTGCCACGTTCCTCCTGGCAACCGACGAACTGGTCCCGGGAACCTTCGAATTCGTCTGCGCTGGCCAGGAGTGAGCTCGGCGATGCCATGCATCGATGTCACCACGGCCACGGGGACCTTCGAGGTCACCTGCTCGGCTGCCGGGTGACCGACCGATGAGCGACGAGACGCCCGATGACGCCGGGGACGCCGAGCCACCACTCAGTGACGACGGCGTCTCCGACAACGTCAGCCGTGGCGAGGACGTGTTCGGCCACAGGAGGTTCATCGATGGCGCCATGGATGGCATCCTCGGCGCTGGTCCCCGATCCCATTCGCCCCTACAAATATTCACTCCTGTGGGCTGCCTCTGGGTTGCGACAGTCGTCGTCGGCATCCTCATCCTGGCGGTGTTCGGCCTCCAACTCCTCGCTGGCATCTTCGCGGACGCAGGTGACGACGTTGGCGCCACACCGACCGAACCTGACCAGGTCGTCGTTGACGAGGTGGGCGGCTCCGGGCCAGCGCCTGGTTCCAACGACTTGGCGTTCTTGCCTCGGTCCGGGGTGTACGAGATCGAGAACATGCCGTTCCTGCCCGAGTGCGGGCCGGGTGACCTCGGGTCCGGGTTCGAGGAGGGCACGATCGAAGTGGCCGAGGACGGCCGGAGTCTCACGGCCAGCGGGTCGTCACCCGGCACCGCATCGTTCGATATGCAGCTGGTCGACCAGTCGCCGGACCGGCTCAGCTACGTCGGGATCGAGTCGTTCACCGGCATCGAGCTGACGTTCGTCTTCACCTCGCCGACGACGCTCGAGGCCAACGTCAGGT
>DATFMD010000153.1:0-10479 GCA_035267125.1 Nitriliruptoraceae bacterium
CGCCGACAGCAGATTGGTTGTGTGCGCCACCACTCGCTTGAGGTAGCGATACAACAACGCGCGAGGAACAGCCACGTGGCCGGGCTGGTCGGACGCGACACCTGCCTTGACGGCCCGGTTGCACATCCCCAACAGTTCCTCGCAGTCGGCCAGCACGGCTCTGGCGGCGTCGGCGTCGCGAGTGCTGAAGGCGACCGTCGCGCGTGGCAGGACCCCCACGGCAGCGTCGTAGTCGGCCTGCAACTGCTCGTGGTCACCCGACGCGGAGAAGTCGACACCCATCCACGCCAGGTCCATCAGGTTCTTGGCGTAGTCGCCGATGCGTTCGACGTCCTTGACGATGCTCATGTAGGTCAGCATCGCCGGTGAATCGGCGGCACCGACGACGGCGATGTGGATGACGAGCAGCCGCCGAACCTCCTGTTCCCCGAGGTTGACGCGTCGGTCCGTTTCGCGCAGGATCGCCCGTTCCTCCTTGACCGAGGCCCCCTCGAACAGGGCTGACCGTGCCAGGGCCAGCGACGTGGCATCGTCGGCCAGCATCGTGGCCAGGTGGTCCTCGACCGCGTCGAGGCTGTCGGTCTCCGACCGGGATCCGAACAGTGCCATGGTCGTGCCTTTCGCTGTCTCTCAGTGTCGCTGAACGGGCCGGGTCGCGCAGGTGGTCGGTGCGACCCAGCGGCGGGCGGTCACAGGACCACCAGCCCGATGATGGGCACCACCACGAACAACCCGATGATGTAGACGACGATGAGCGACCGGTGATGGACCGCCTGTGCCGCGATCCAGGTGGCGATCCCCAGTGGCACCCGCCGGATGGCCGGCACCGGATAGATGAGCAGGATGCCGGCCACGTTGAACAGCGTGTGGACCAGGGCGATGACCAGGCCGGCGGACGAGGCCACTGCCAGCGAGGCCAGCAGCGCCGTCACGGTGGTCCCCACGTTGGCACCGAGCGTGATGGGAAATGCGTTGGCCAGCGTCAGCACACCGGCACCCAGCAGGGGAATCAGGATCGACGTCGTGATCGAACTCGACTGCACCAGGACCGTCACGATCAGTCCCACGACGATCCCGATGAACCCCCCACCGCGTCCGATGACGTTGTTCATCGCCACCTCGACACGACGCGCGACCAACATCCGCATGTTGCGGGTGATGAACGTGAGGCAGGCAAAGATCACGCCCAGCGCAACGGCGACCAGCACGATCGCCAAGGGCACGCCGGACATGAACTGGCCCAGGAAGTCGGTGACCGCATCGGCGGGGGCACCCACGGCCTTCTTGATGGGGCTGGACCTGCTGCCACCCTGCACGCCAAGGTCCACGAGCACGTTGGCCAGGGCGGTTGCCGCCGACGACAGGATCCCCGTGGCCAGCTCGATGGGCAACAACACCGCCACGGCAAGCACGTTGAAGACGTCGTGCACCGTGGCGCCCGCGAAGGCGCGCTGGAACTCGTCGGGACGGCGGACGTGGCCCAGCGACGCCAGCGTGTTGGTGACCGTCGTCCCGATGTTGGCGCCCATCACCATGGGAACGGCCGCCTCGACCGACAGCGTGCCGGCACCCACCAGGCCCACGATCGTGGCCGTCGACACCGACGACGACTGCACGAGCACCGTCGTGAGGATTCCCGCGCACAGACCGGCGATCGGATTGCTCACCGACTCGATCAGGCCATCCTGGAACCCGGAGCCGAAGGTCTCGATCCCTGACTCGAGCAGGGACACGCCAACCAGGAAGCCATACAGCAGTACCCCGACGAAGACCCCGCGCAGCCACGTCGGCGGGCCGGGGTCGGCGGGCTGCATGGCCGGTGCAGTGGTGGTGGCGTCGGTCACGTCAACCCGTCGTCAACCTCTTGGACATGTTGCGGACATGCTAGGGCGTGGCATCGATCCCATCCGGCAGGAGCCAGATGACGTGGGGCAGGCGATGGTCGAGGTCGCTGGTGAGGTCGCTGGTCTAGAGCGACCCCACGACGGTGGCGACTGGCTGGCCGGGCACGGATTCGTGCACCCGGCCGGCGATCCAGGCCTCGACACCCTGCGCGGCCAGGACATCGATGGCCCGGTCGGCATCCGAGGCCGGCAGGACCACCGCCATGCCGACACCACAGTTGAAGGCGTCCCACATGTCGCGGTCGGTGACCGGACCGCGCTGGGCGAGCCACGTGAAGATCGGGGCGCGTGCCCAGGTGTCGGCATCCACCGTCACGGCCAGGCCTTCCGGCAGCACGCGGGGAAGGTTGCCGGGCAGGCCCCCACCCGTGACGTGGCACAGCGCATGCACCTCGACGTCGTCGACGAGCGCCAGGACTGCCCGGGCATAGATCGCCGTCGGGGTGAGCAGCACGTCGCCCAGCGGCGCATCGAGCCCGTGGTGTTCGGCCAGGTCCAGTCCACCGACGATGCGTCGGACCAGTGAGTAGCCGTTGGAGTGCAGGCCCGACGAGGCCATGGCAACGACCACGTCGCCGTCGATGACGCGCTCGGGGCCCAACACCCGATCGCGTTCGACCACGCCCACGCCGAACCCGGCCAGGTCGAACTCGTCGACGGCGAGCAGGCCGGGATGCTCGGCGGTCTCGCCACCCACCAACGCACACCCGGCCTGGACACAGCCTTCGGCGATGCCGGCGACCAGGTGCGCCACACGGTCCGGATCCAGTTGCCCCACGGAGATGTAGTCGTTGAAGAACAGCGGCTCGGCGCCCGTGACGACGAGATCGTCGACCACCATCGCGACGAGGTCGATGCCGACCGTGTCCAGCACGCCGAGCCGACGAGCGATGTCCACCTTGGTCCCGACGCCGTCGGTGCCACTGACCAGGACGGGCTCGCGCCAGCGTGCTGGGTCGAACGCAAACAGGCCGCCGAAGCCGCCGATGCCCGACAACACCTCCGGCCGGCGCGTTCGCTCCACATGGTCGCTGATCAACGGGATCGAGGCGTCGGCAGCCGCCAGGTCGACCCCGGCATCGGCATACGACAACCCAGCCTCGGTGCCGGCGTCATCGGTGGCCATGGCACGTCCTTGGGGTTCGGCAACAGGAGGCGGAGCCTAGTGGCCGCTCCCACCGATCCGGCGCAGCCGAACAGGCCCGCCCCACCACTAGCCTGCCGACCATGTCATCCCGCCGCGGCCTGCTGGCCTTCGTGTTCACGGTCACGCTGACCGGGATCCTCAACAACACGTTGGTCACCCCGGCGATCCCCGACATCCTGGCCGACTTCGGCCAACCGGACTCGCGCTCTGGCTGGCTGGTCGCCACCGGCTCTGTCGCCGGGATCATCGTCGCACCGATCGTCGGCGTCCTGGCAGATCGCTTCGGTCGGCGCATCGTCCTGACGTCCTGCCTGGCCGTCTTCGCCACGTTCGGAACGGCAGCCGCGTTGGCACCGTCGTTCGAGTTCCTGCTGGTGGCACGACTGCTGCAGGGATTCGGTTCAGCCGGCCTCGTCAACCTCGCCGTCGTCCTGCTGGGTGACAACTTCACCGGCGCAGCCCGAACCCACTGGGTCGGGCGCAACGCCGCCGTGCTCACCCTGGGGCTGGCCGCGCTGCCCTCGGTGTCGGGTTTCCTCACCGAGGCCTTCTCGTGGCGCGTCGCGTTCGGGCTCTACACGATCGGATTCGTCACGGCGATCATCGCCTGGAACCTGCTGAAGGCCGATCGCCCGGCGGATCCCCCGCTGGTGCGCGACCAACTCACCGACGTCGCGGTGGTCGTGCGTCAGCCTCCGATCGCGATCATCCTGGTGCTGGGGTTCTTCCTCTTCGTCGTCCTGTTCGGCGCCTTCCTGACGGTGATGCCGCTGCACCTGGCCAACGTGTTCGGCCTCGAGGCTGCAGCCCGTGGCCTGATCCTGTCCTCGCCGGCGATCACGTCGTCGATCTCTGCCTTCAACCTCGGACGGATCCGTCGTCGCCTGTCGATGCGCACCCTGGCCATGCTGGCATGCACCGTGTTCACGGTGGCCTTCATCATCATGGGCCTGGCCGCCGCAGTCTGGATGCTGCTGCTGGGCACGCTGGGCTACGGCACGAGTGAAGGCATGCTCATCGGCGGCCTGCAGGACGAGGCAATGGCCATCGCCCCCGAGCAGCACCGCGGGGCGATCGTGGCAGCCTGGGTCGGCGCTGCCCGGCTGGGCCAGACCGCCGGACCGCTGATCGCTGGCGGCCTCCTGGCCGTCACCACGACCAACGTCGCACTGCTGGCCGCAGCGGCCATGACCTTCGGGATCCTGTGCCTGGCTGCCATTGGCCCGCTGCGCCGCACGACCGAGGCGCCCGGCGCCACGACAACCTGACCCATCCCGGCCACCCACCCCGGGCCACCCCGGGCCGCCCCATTCCGGGCCACCCACCCGGGCCGCCCACCCGGGCCACCCACTCCGGGACACCCCCCCGATCCGACCTGCCCAGACCCGACCTGCCCCGAGTCGACCTGCCCAGACCCGACCCGGACCCACCTGGTCAGGCCCTGCCCGGACCGGACCGGTCTGCGCCGGGCGTGTCCACCCGACACACTGGCGTCCATGTCCATCCGCCCAGCCCCGTTGCCGCCCCTGGCCCGAGCGCCCGACCGTGGCTCGTTGCCCGACCTGCATGCGCTCGTCGACGACGGCGCCGCCGTGCTGACCGGCGCCGGCATCTCGACGGCGTCCGGCATTCCCGACTACCGGGGAGCCACGGGTCGCCTGCGCCCGTCAACGCCCATGACCCACCGTGACTTCGTCGGGTCCGCGACCAACCGTCAGCGCTACTGGGCGCGGGCACTGGTCGGCTGGCAGTCCTTCGGCCGCACCGAACCCAATCCCGGGCACACGGCCGTGGCGAGCCTCCAGGCCACCGGGCGTGTCGGCACCGTCATCACCCAGAACGTGGACGGACTGCACCAACAGGGAGGGGCTCGAGACGTCGTGGAACTCCACGGCTCGCTGTGGCGCATCCGGTGTCTCGACTGCACCGGCATGCACCCCCGGACGTGGCTGCAGCGCGAACTCGCCGCTCGGAACCCCGACTGGCGCGATCGTCGCGGCGACACGCTGGCCGATGGCGATGCCGCCATCGCCGACACCGCCGGGTTCGAGGTGGTGGGATGCCCCGACTGCGACGGGGTGCTGATGCCCGACGTCGTCTTCTTCGGCGCGGGTGTACGCCGCGACATCGTCGAGGCCTGCTATCGCGCTGTCGAGCAGGCACCGGCGCTGATCGTGCTGGGATCGTCCCTGCACGTGTGGTCGGGGCTTCGGTTCGTCCGCCGGGCCGCCGAGGTGGGGCGCCCGATCGCCATCGTCAACCACGGTCCGACACGGGCAGACGACCTCGCAACCGTCCGCCTGGACGCCGACCTGTGCCAGGTCCTGCCACGTCTCGCCGGCGACACCACGTCCATGGGCACAGCCTCCTTCCGGGCTGGGTCGCCGTCCCCGGGCCAGGTCAGCGCCCCATGATCTCGTTGCACCTTGCCCGATGGCTGCGCGACGCCGGAATGGAGTGGCACCCGACGGTGGGCGACGAATTCGTGATGCCCGATCACGACATCGACGTGACGTTTCGGATGGCGGACATGGTCGTGGAGGTTCGACGGGTGCCGGCCGGTCGGATCATCGCCTTCAACGGCACGCCGGAATGGGCCATGGACGCCATCATGCTCCACGAAGCCGTCTGGATGCCGCGCGAGGACCAACTGCGCGCGTTGCTCGGCGATCGCTTCCTGCGCCTGCAACGCGACCTCGAGGGCATGCGCGTCGACGTGGTCGACGCCGACGGGTCACCGTCGAGCCACCTGGCCACGACCGCCGTCGACGCGCATGCCAAGGCCTTGTTGGCCCTGCTGCGTCACACAGAGGACACCGCTGGACACCCGTGAATCCCCACGACCGGGCAACTGCCGGAACCCCCCGGGGACTGCAGTCAGGCGATCACCGCGTCGAAGTCGAGCTTGACCTGGGCCAATTGCTCGTGTTCGTCGGGCACCGGGATCGGGTACTGCCCGTCGAAGCAGGCTCGACACAGTTCGTCGCGTGCCATGGGCGTGCACCGCACCAGTCCGTCCAGCGAGATGTAGTGCAACGAGTCGGCACGCAGGTAGTCGCAGATCTCGTCGACGGACATGTCCGCGCCGATCAACTGGGACCGGCTGGCCATGTCGATGCCGTAGTAGCAAGGGTGCTTGATGGGCGGCGAGCAGATCCGCAGGTGGACTTCACTGGCCCCGGCACCCTTGAGCATGGCGACGAGTTGGCGCGAGGTGTTGCCGCGCACGATCGAGTCATCGACCACGACCAGGCGCCGTCCTCCCACGATCTCGCGCACCGGTGACAGCTTGAGCCTGATGCCGAGTTGCCGCAACGAGTCGGTCGGCTCGATGAAGGTGCGTCCGACGTACCGATTCTTGACCAACCCGTCCGCGAAGGGCAGGCCTGCCTCGGCCGCGTACCCGGCCGCGGCATCGCGCCCCGAGTCGGGCACCGCGATCACGATGTCGGCATCGGCCGGAGCTTCGCGAGCCAGTTCCCGACCCACCTCGCGTCGCGAGTACAACACGCTGCGCCCGGCCTGCACGTGGTCGGGCCGAGCGAGGTAGACCCACTCGAACAGGCAGAACTTCGGGATCGGATCGGCGAAGCGGTGACTGTGCACGCCGTCGTCGTCCAGCACGACCAGTTCGCCCGGTTCGACGTCACGAACCGGGATGGCCCCCACGATGTCGATGGCCGAGGTCTCGGACGCGACGACCCAGCCGCCCTTCGGCAGGCGCCCGATCTGCAGTGGGCGCACGCCATGGCGATCCCGGAAGGCATAGATGCGTTCGGTGTCCATCACGACCACCGAGAACGCTCCCCGCAACCGTGGCGCCACGTCCAGGATGGCCTCCTCGACCGACATCGTCGGATCGGCGACCAGCATGTCGGCCATCAGGCGCGAGTCGTTGTTGGCCGGCACCCCCAGTTCGTGGGCGATCTCGGTGGTGTTGACGAGGTTGCCGTTGTGGCCCAGCGCGATCTGCACACCGGTCCCGCTCTCGCGGTAGGCGGGCTGGGCGTTGTGCCACGAACTCGAGCCGGTGGTCGAGTAGCGGCAGTGGCCGATGGCGAGGTGACCGGGCATCGCTGCCAGGCCGGCGGGCGTGAACACCTGGTTCACCAGTCCCATGTCCCGATGCACCATCAGGCGGGAGCCGTCCGACACCGCGATGCCGGCAGACTCCTGGCCGCGGTGCTGCAACGCGTACAGCCCGTAGAACGTCAGTGTGGCCACGTCCTCGCCCGGCGCCAGGATCCCGAACACACCGCATTCCTCGCGGGGCCCCTCCCCCAGTCCGGCCAGGTCGGCGTCGGCGGGCAACGTCGGCAACGTCGGCAGGTCGCTGGACGCCGGGCGCTGTGGACGCGACCCATCCGCCACGTCGGGGAGCACGGGCAGGTCCGACGCGCCGGAACGCGGCCGAGGCGACGCCGGGAACGAGGCATCCATGACTGCATCCTTTGTCGTGGTGCGTCAGACGACTGCGACGGACCCGTCCCAGGTCGGATCGACCGCACGGGGCACGGCCGACATGTGGGCGGTGCGCACGTCCTCGAGGCCGAGGTCGAGCACGCCCTCGATGGAGATGCGATCGCCCCCGACCGTACCGACGTCCGACAGGGCGACGTCGGCGTCGACGCAGAGTCGCGCCATCGCCCGAACATGGTGCGAGGGCACCGTGACCAGGACTCGCGACGGTGACTCGCTGAACAGAAGTTGCGACGGATGCACGCGTTCGGTCGGCACGATCTGCACCCCGATGTCACCCGTGGTGGCCGACTCCGCGAGGTTGGCGACCAGGCCCCCGCTCGAGATGTCGTGCGCGGAGTTGAGGTAGCCGTTGCGCGCGGCCTCCGCGAGCACGAGCGCGAGTCGCGCCTCCAGGGCGAGGTCGACCGGTGCCAGCACACCTCCCAGCGGCAGGTCGAGGTACTGCTGCACGACCGAACCGGCCAGCCCGGGCCGGGTCTCGTCACCGAGCAGGAACACGATGTCGCCCTCGTCCTGGAACGACGATCCGACGGCCATCGCGGCATCGTCGAGCACACCCAACACGCCCATGACGGGTGTCGGCCAGATGTGGGTCGACGCGGGATCGGCGCCGTCGTCCATGCGCGACTCGTTGTACAGCGACACGTTCCCGCCCGTGACCGGGATCCCCAGGACGCGGGTGGCCTCGCCCATCGCCCGGATGGCCGTCGCCAGTTGCCACATGATCTCGGGTCGCTCCGGGTTGCCGAAGTTCAGGCAGTTCGTCGATGCGATCGGACGCGCGCCGACACAGGCCACGTTGCGGAAGGCCTCGGCCACGACCCGACGGGTGCCCTCGGCCGGGTCGAGTTCGCACCACCGCCCGTTGCCGTCGACGGCGCAGGCGATCCCCCGACTGGAGCCCGGCAGGCGGACGACGCCGGCATCGCCCTCGCCCGGACCCAGGACGGTGCCGGCTCGGACGAACGAGTCGTACTGCTGGGTGAGCCAACGCGCGGAACCGAGTTCGGGTGCGGCCAACAGGCCCAGCACGAACGACTCGAGGTCGCCGTCGTCGGCGATGCCGGGGATCGGGAGGTCCTCGGCGATCACCGTCGCGTAGCCGTCCTGCCAGCCGGGTCGACGCTGCGGGCGGTCGTAGGTCGGCCCCTCGTCGGCCAACGACCGCGCCGGCACGTCGGCGACCATGTCCCCATGACGCCACAGCCGCAGTCGATCACCGGCCACCACCGTGCCGACGACCGCCGCGGGCACCTCCCACTTCTCCGCGATTGCCACGACCTCGTCGACGTCGTCGGGATGCGCCAACGCCAGCATGCGTTCCTGGGACTCCGAGCACAGGATCTCCCACGACTCCATCGAGGGTTCGCGCAGGTGGACCTGGTCCAGGTCGACGTCCATGCCCAACGAGGCTGCCGACGCCAACTCCGAGGTCGAACAGGCGATGCCGGCAGCGCCCATGTCCTGGATCCCGGCGATGAGGTCGCGGTCGTAGAGGTCGAGGCAGCACTCGATCAGGGACTTCTCCCGAAACGGATCCCCCACCTGGACGTTGGGCCGCTTGGCCTCCAGGCCCTCGTCGAATTCCTGGCTGGCCAGCACGGACGCGCCACCGATGCCGTCACGGCCCGTCGCCGAGCCGAGCAGGATCGCGACGTCGTCGACGCGTTCGGCCGCTGCCAACTGGAGGCGATCGACGGGCATCACGCCGATGGCCAACACGTTGACGAGTGGGTTGGTGGCGTAGCGATCGTCGAAGACGGTCTCGCCCCCGATGTTGGGCACGCCGACGCAGTTGCCATAGCCGCCCACGCCCCGCACGACGCCGTCGACGATGTGCTGCTGGAAGGCCCTCGAGCGCGGCCCGATGCCGTCGACGGTGGGGTCGCCGAAGCGCAGTGCGTCCATCACCGCGATCGGTCGCGCACCCATGGTGAAGATGTCACGCAGGATGCCTCCCACCCCGGTGGCCGCACCCTGGTAGGGCTCGACGAAGGAGGGATGGTTGTGCGACTCGATCTTGAACGCGACCGCGATGCCGTCACCGACGTCGACCACGCCGGCGTTCTCGCCGGGTCCGGCCAGGATGTCGGGGCCGGTCGAGTCGATGGTGGCAAGGTGGACCTTGGAGGACTTGTAGGAGCAGTGCTCGGACCACATCACCGAGTACATGCCGAGTTCGCTCACCGTGGGCACACGACCCAGCGTGGCGACGATGTCGTCGTACTCGTCGCCGCGCAGGCCAAGCTCGTGGCCGAGTTCTCGGGCGCGCGTGTCGGTCAGGGTCTCGTCGGGCGGGAACGAGGCGGTCACTGGGCCACCGCCCCTGCGGCCACGGCCGCCGCCGAATCTCCGCGCAGCCCCGCAAACATCGGCAGCATGTGGGCACCCCCGGCCAGGTCGAGGTCGACGGCATGCTCGGGATGCGGCATCATGCCCACGACGTTGCCCTCCTCGTTGCACACGCCGGCGATGTTGCGCGCCGACCCGTTGTGGTTGTCGCCGGGCAGGTACCGGAACACCACCTGGCCCCGGTCGAAGAGCCGGTCGAGGGTCGCGTCGTCGGCGGTGTAGCGCCCCTCACCGGACTTGAGCGGCACCTGCCAGGGTCCGTCGTGGGAGAATCCGCGCGTGAACGGGGTCTCGCGGTTGTCGACGGTGACGTAGACGGTGCGCGACACGAACCGCAGGCCGCTGTTGCGCAGCAGCGCGCCGGGCAGCAGACCGGACTCGCACAGGATCTGGAACCCGTTGCAGATGCCCAGGACCGGGCCGCCGTCGGCCGCGAAGTCGCGCACGGCCGCCATCACCGGGGCGTGCTGGGCGATGGCACCGGTCCGCAGGTAGTCGCCGTAGGAGAAGCCGCCGGGCAGGACCACCGCGTCGAGGCCGCGCAGGTCGGTGTCGGCGTGCCACAGCCCCACGCCCTCGCCGCCGCCGGCAGCG
>DATFMD010000154.1:0-3116 GCA_035267125.1 Nitriliruptoraceae bacterium
AGGTCGAGGAGCCCCGACTCGACCAGGTCGACGAGATCGGTCAGGCCGCTGGCGATCAGCTCGGCCAGGTCGATCGCCGTGCCCTCGAGGAAGTCCTCGAGGCGCAGGATGTCGTCCTCGAGCGCGATCGAGAGGTCCAGCCCGACGTTGCCGACGACGACGTCCAGGTCGCCATCCCCATCGAGGTCCACGACGACGACCGAACTGGTGAAGTCCTCCTCGGGCCGCGGGTCCTCGTCGTCCAGGGGATCGGGGTCCTCCGGCAACCACAGCGCGCGAGGCTCGCCGAACGTGCCATCGCCGTTGCCCGGCAGCCACAGGTTGGCACCCCCGAGCACGGCCAGGACGAGGTCGAGGTGACCATCCCCGTCGAGATCTGCGAGTTGGGCGTCGCTGACCAGCAGTCCCGACGTCCCGTCGATGTCGCTGCCCGGCAGGAAGGTGCCGTCGCGGAGCAGCAGGTTGCCGCCAGTGCCCAGGTGGACCCGCGCGGCCTGGAGGTAGTTGGCCGCGACGACGTCCACGTCGCCGTCTCCGTCCACGTCCCCGACGGCGATCGCCGTGGTGAAGTCGGGGAGGAAGGAGTTGAGCAGTTGGTCGGTGGTTGGTGCATCCAGCTCCGTGACATGGAGCAGGAGGTTGGTGCCGATGTCGACACCGTCGTCGTAGGTTCCGGTGCCGTCGTTGAGGTAGACACGGTTGAACTGGCCGAAGTTGGCCTGCAGGAGGTCGAGGTCCCCGTCGCCATCGACGTCGACGAGTTCGACGTCGGTGGTCAGGTACGGATCCGTGGCGTCCTCCCCCGGATCGGTGAAGCCACCGGGGCTGCCGCTGTTGCGGTACTGGAGCGTCGGGTCGCCGGGGTTGAGGGACTCGGCCAGTGCCGCGGCGATGGCGAGCAGGTGTTCGCGTGTCGCTGCGTCGACGTGGACGTCGTCGCCCGCGACGACGAACGCACCGACACCGATCGAGGCCCGAGCACGGTTGCGCAACGTGCCCAGCGCCACGGCCGCGCCCAGCGCCAGGAAGCCGTGCACCGTCGCCGCCGACGCCCCGGCGCTGGGTGTGGCGAGGACCTCGGATCGCGCCTCGATGGTGATGGCACCGGGCGTGAGGACGATGCTGCGGTCGCCGACGGCGGCCTCTGCGAGGTTGTTGGTGGTCGACAGCACCGCCGACCCCGCGGTGGACACGGTCGCAGTTGCCTGGCTGCCGCCGTCGGCCAGCCCGAGCAGGGTCGTCACCGCGTCCGCATCGACGAGGAGCGTCGGCACGGACAGGAACGAGTCCTGGGTGAAGGCGCGGGCCGTGAGTTCGCTGAAGTTCCAGGCGAAGGCCCCGCCGATGCCCGCGTGGTTGGCGGTTGCAACAGCCCCGGCGACGGTCACGAGCAGGGGCGTGTCCGTGGCCACGATCAAGATCGGGGCCGCCGAGATGACGCGGGCCGCAGACGGATCGGTGTCTCCGCCCGGGATCGCCAGGTCACGGATGAACGCCTCGGTGCGGCGCACGATGACGTTGACGGCAGCGTCGCCCGCGAAGCCGAAGCCGAAGTCGAGCCCGTACAGCTGGTCGTCCCCCGGGGCCGGGTCACCGGTCCCGGACGACACCGCCCCAGCGACCGCAACGGCCCAGAACGCGTTGCGAAGTGGATCGTTCGTCGCACGCAGTTCGATGCCACCCGTCTGTGCCTCGACCCTGCCGACCACGCCGCCGGTCCCCGTGGCACCCATCGCGTTCGTCGAATTGCCGATGTAGGCCCGGACGGCGCTGCCTTCGAGGAGGCCATCGGCATCCCGTTCCGCAAGGTCGGTCAGGCTGCGCGGCCGCAGCAGCAGGTTGACCGCCGCCGCGATGCCGACCCCGGCGTCGTTGCCGATCGCCTGCGCGCCGGCCAGGTTGACGACGACGTTGGCGTTGGTGGCGGAGAGGTCGATGTCGTCACCAGCCGTCACGGTGGCACGGTCCTCGATGAACGACACCGTCTCGTGGCCCAGCAGCACGACGCTGAATGCACCATCCACTGCGACGTCGTCGCCCTCCCCGCCCTCGGCGGTGACCGACAGCAACTCAGTCTCGGTCGAGGAGTCGATCGTCACGTCCGTGGCACTCGACACGACCGCCCGGTCATCGATGTATGCGCGGGCGTAGTTGTCGACGAACAGCCCCGAGTAGTACCCGCCGACGGAGTTCTCCGTGCCACCCGCGGTGTCACCCGGCAGGGTGAGTGCCGACTCGAGTCCGGAGATCAGCACGACGTCGACGATGGCGTCGGCCTCGAGCGTCACCCGCTGGGCCGGATCGGGGACGAGTCCCGCGCCCTGGTTGACCCGGGCCCCGTCGGCGATGCCGCTGGCCGCCATGTTGTAGACATCGGCGTAGTTCACCCCGCCGCCGACGGCGGTGGAGTTCCCACTCGCCCCTGCGTACACGTAGGACGTGGCGACCCCGTTCGGGTCGGCCAGCCCCGGGGTGATGTGCGTGGCGATGGGGGCCACTGCCGCCCCCGCCTCGGTCGCCAGCACGTCGCTGTCGGCGAGGGTCTCGCACACCGGATCCGTCCCGGGGCACGACTCGGTGTCGGAGAGGTCGATCGACGGCACGAAGGTCGGGACCGGACTCGTGACGGTGGCGGTCGACAGCACGTCCAGGAAACGGGCAACGTCGGCAAACGCGTTGTAGCCCACGAATGCGCTGGCCTGGTTGGCCTGTCGGGCGTAGTTCACCGCCGCGGCGACGCCCGTCGCCCCGTCCGACGCGTTGGCGACGGCACTGGCCCGGAAGGTGTCGAGCGCGTCGGCCACGATGAGCAGGTCCATGGCGTCGATGCGGGCACCGTCGTCGATGAGCGCGGCGGCGCGGTTCTCGGACTCGGCCAGCGTGATGGCGGCAGCGAACGTGAGCGATGCGCCAGTGGGATCGACGTTGCGGTCGGCCACCGTGACGCTGAGGTCGAGATCGCCGAGGAAGGCCTCGAAGGCGTCGTGGAGGTCGGTCGAGCCGGACGGGTCCTGGATGGACGCGAACGACCGCGTCTGGTTGCTCGTGTTGGTCGAACTGCTGCTGACCGTCACCGTGGTCGCATCGACGAAGCCCGCGAGACGTGCCTCGGCGAC
>DATFMD010000155.1:0-2696 GCA_035267125.1 Nitriliruptoraceae bacterium
GCGGGTCGAGTCCGACGCCGGGAACACGGCCGCAGCCCTGCAGGTCTACGAGCAGTGCCGTTCCCGCCTCACCGAGGACTTGGGTGTCGACACGTCCTCCGACACGCAAGGCCTGCATGCCGCGATCCTCCGGGCCATTCCCGACCCGTCGGCAACCACCGAGCCAGCCATCGCGCGGAGCCTGGGCGGCGCCGACATCACCCACCCATTCGTCGGTCTGCGCGCATTCACCCAGGACGACAGCCACCTGTTCTTCGGCCGTGACGCCGCCGTCCATCATCTCGTCGAGTTGGTTGAGCGCCATGACAGCCTCGTCGTGGTTGGCCCTTCAGGCAGCGGCAAGTCGTCTCTCGTGCGGGCGGGGCTGCTGCCGGCCCTCGCCAAGGGCGCCATCCCGGATGCCGACACGTGGCCAGCGATCGTGATGACCCCTGGACATGCCCCACTGCAGGCCCTTGCGCGGGCGATGATTGCCGAAGCCGCCGTTGATCCGTCCGCGGACGCGCTGGCCGACCTCGCCGAGCGACTAGGCGCGGCCCCCGCCGACCTCCCTGATCTCGTGCGCGACCTCGTGCCCGGCGTCGGGGCGGATCACGCAGGTGAGCCCAGCCGACTGGTCATCGTGGTCGACCAGGCCGAGGAGTTGTTCACCCTCTCTCCGCCTGACGAGGCTGCATCCCTGCTGCAGGCGGTGACGTCGAAGCTCGACCACCAGGGATCGCTGGTCGTCCCTGTGTTCACCCTCCGATCGGACTTCTACACCGAGGCCACGGCCGACCCGGCGATGGTCCGGCTGCTCACAGGCTCCCAGTACGTCGTGATGCCGATGGCTGGCCACGAACTCGAGGGCGCGATCATCGGCCCGGTCCGCACCGTTGGCGGGGCTTTCGGGCCCGGCGTGCTGGGACGGGTGATGGCAGCCCACGGGGACTCGCCGACCGGCCTGCCGCTGCTCCAGTTCGCACTCGCCCGCATGTGGGAACACCGCGACGGGGTTGTCGTGGACATGGCCGCGCTCGACGAGGTGGGCGGCGTCACGGGGGCTGTCGCGGCCGCTGCCGAGAGCGCGGTTGACGATCTCGATCCGGCGGCGATGGCGGCCATTCGACGGCTGCTGCTGCGGCTGGTCGTCGTGGCAGACAACTCGGTGACGCGACGTCGCGAAGACACGGAGGATCTGTGCGCGTCGTCGGGAGTGGACCGATCAATGGTGGACCGACTGGTCGACGCACGCCTCCTGTCCAGCGGTCGAGATGCGGGCACCGGTCGGGCGACCGTCGAGTTGGCACACGAGGCGATCGTGGAGGCCTGGCCCCGGCTGCACGACTGGATCCTGTCCGCGCGTGAGCAACTCATCGAGGCCCAGCGTCTGCGGACCGAGGCAGCCGCCTGGGATGCCCGGGGGCGCCACCCGGACCACCTGTGGGCAGGCGCGCGACTGGACGACGCCCGGTCACTCATCACGGCCGACGACGTGGTCTCGCTCTCGCCGGTGGAGCGGGACTTCGTCAAGGCGTCCACCGCCGCAGCGCGGGATCGTGATGTTGCGATCGCGCAGCAGGAATCGGTCGCTGCCAGCGCCGCCCAGTTCAGGCGGCAGGCTCGGTGGATCGGTGCGGTCATGGCCGGGGTGATGGCGGCAGCCGTCGCCGTCGGGATCGTGCTGCAGCGTGAAGCGGCCGCGGACCGTGAGACCGCTGCTCGCGCCGAACTCATCGCGACCGCATCCGGGACCGTCACCACACGCCCTGACCTGGGTCTCCTCCTCGCTGTCGAGGCGTGGCAACGAAACCCTGGCCCAGCCGAGCAGCGGGTGCTGCTGGACGGGCTGCGGACCTTCGACGGCGTTGCGGACACCTGGGCGGGTGCACGCCACGACACGGGGACGTCCGATTCGACCTGCGTCACGTTCCCGGAACCAGGCACGGTCGTCCTGCAACCCAGCACCGACCCGGATCGGGGGCTCGCATCGACGCCGGGCACTGTCCTGGAAGTCGACTTGGAAGAGCGCTCAGTGGTCAGGCGCCTCGACACCACGCTGAACTGCAAGGTCCACCGCAGCCCTGCGGGAGTCGATCCCGTCATGTTCGTCGGAACTGACGTCGCCGAGACCGCGGTCACGGTGTTCTCCGCCGACGGAGCGGCGGTGCACGAGTTTCCCGGCCTCACACAACCGCTGTTCGTGGCCGACGGCACGATCCTGGCTCGACCCGAGGGTGGGGACGTGACCAGTTGGGTTGTGGTCGACCCCGCAACGGGCAGTACCTCGCCGAGTGGCATGCGCGCCGTTCGGGTGGACCCGATCCCTGGTGGGCCCTTGCTGTGGGTCGCCACGGCCGTCCAGCCAGGCACCGCAGCGGGGTGGCCCGAGGTCAGCTTGGTGGACGCAACCACGCGAGAGCCCATGACCAAACTCGTCGAGGTACTGGGCGGACGCCTCGTCGAACCCATGGCCGCATCGTCGGGCGACGGTGGCATCGTGGCGGTCGCCACGCTGGACGGTGCCGTCGCCGTCATCGACACGTCGGACGACAGCCTCGTCGCCGACATCCCCGACCTGAGCCCGACCGCGCTTGCCCTCGACGAAAGGGGTGAGCGTCTGTACTCGATCGGCCAAGAGAACGTGCTCGCAATCCACGAGGTCGACACCGGCCGACTGATGGGCGAACTGCCGATCGGCCCGGACCTGGTGATGG
>DATFMD010000156.1:0-16125 GCA_035267125.1 Nitriliruptoraceae bacterium
TGGCGCCGATGTGGCCAATCGACCGGCACTGATCGGTCGAGTGGCTAGAGTGGGCGCAGCGGCCGACGGCCAACCACCACCTGATCACGTGCGAACCTGGGGAACCACCTTCATGAATGCGCAACTCCTGACTGCCGGCGAGGTCGCCGATCTGCTCCGCGTCTCGACCATGACGGTGTATCGACTGATTCGTGCCGGGGAACTCAAGGCAGTTCGTGTCGGGCGGTCGTACCGGGTCAAGCAGGTCGACCTCGACGACTACCTTCAGTCGCAGGTGGTCGATCCGGCGTCCGTCGACTTCGAGGACCTCGACCACGGGTGAGCCACCGGGCGTCCACGTCGCCGGTGCGTGCCCTCCGGGCAAGGGAAGATTCTGTTCATGACGCCACGTCGCATCATGGTGACCGGCGTCGGGCGGCCCATGATCGCCCGGTTTGCCCGTCGACTGGCTGCACGCGACGACGTCGAGTTGGTCGTGGGTGTCGACGCGGTGGGGCCACCTCGGCCGGGCAAGGCCGAGTTCCTGCGTGCCGACCTCGACAATCCGGTCGTCGGCGCGGCGCTCGTCGACCGCGGCATCGACACCCTCGTGCATGCGGGTGTGCACTCCCAGTCGCGCGTGGCCGGTGGTCGTCGGCGCCTGAAGGAACACAACGTCATCGGCACCATGCACCTGCTTGCCGTGGCCCAGCATGCCCCTGACCTGCAGACCGTCATCCTCAAGTCCTCGACCGCGGTCTACGGCTCGTCGGCCGAGGATCCGGCCCACTTCACCGAACGCCACCCGAGTGATCGCCATGCGCGGGGCTTCGGTCGCGACATGGTCGACGTCGAGGGCTACGCGGTGGGCCTGGCTCGTCGACGCGACGACCTGGACGTCATGACGTTTCGGTTCGCGAACTTCATCGGCGGGGCCGACGATGCCGCGCTGGCCGGCTTCTTCCGGTTGCCCGTGGTGCCGTCGGTGCTCGGGTGGGACCCGCGCCTGCAGTTCTGCCATGCCGACGACGCCGTGGCGGTGTTGACGCAGGCGGTGTTCGAACCTCGGCGAGGGACGTTCAACGTCGCCGGTCCCGGGACCCTCTATCTCAGCCAGGCGATCAGGCGAGCGGGCCGGGGGCATGCCCTGGTGCCGGGACCGCTCGTCGAGGCCACGGCGTCCCTGCTGGTGCGCGCCGGCCGCGTCGACGTCCCGATCGACCAGTTGTCGTTCCTGCGCTTCGGTCGCGTCGTCGACGTCACGAAACTTGTCGAGCAGTTCGGCTACGTGCCGCGTTGGACCACCACGGAGGCCTTCGACGCCTTCTTGGCAGCCCGCGCGTCGCGCGGCCTCGGTCGACAGGACCTGCTCGCGCTGGGGACCGAGGTCCGCGAGCGGCTCAGACGGCCGGTGGCCTGACCATGGCCGATCAACGAGGCACCGACGCCGACCGCACACGTTGTGGCGAGCAGACCCGCGCGGGTCACCCCTGTCGCAACTGGGCGGTTGCCGATGGTCGCTGCCGCGTCCACGCCCGCAAGGCTGCCGCACCCGACAGCGCCGCCGAAGCCGAGTCCGGTTCCCGCGGGCGCGACGGGACCAACGGCGCTCGACACGGGACCGCGGCCCCTCGACTGGCCAAGTGGTCCAGCGACCCGGCAGCCAGCCGGAGCGGCTTCCGCAGCGCTGATTTCCAGCCGGTGACCCACCGGCGCGGCCAACGCGGTGCAACCGGCACGGGTGACGGGGACGAGACGAGTGCAGGATCGCCGAGTGGTGCAGCGGGTGGTGCGAATGCGACGCCGGGAGGTTCGCAATCGGCGGCAGATGCCGATGCCGGTGGCCTCGGCCGTGCCGCCGGGGGCCGCGACGTGGGTGGTGGCGCACGGCCGGGGCGCCCCACGGGTGGGCGAGGTGATTCCGGTGACCTGATCGACGCACTCGGTGCGGCGCTGGGCGGCGACCTCGGTGCCCATCTCGCCACGGTCGGGGACTTCCTGCGGCGGCGGTTCACGGGCGACTACGACGTCGACGAGTTCGGGTTGGACGAAGACCTGGTCCGCCACGTCCTGTTGCCGTTGCTCCGGCCGCTGTACGACACCTGGTGGCGTGTCAGTTCTTCCGACCGCGACAACATCCCTGACGGGGGTGCCCTGCTGGTTGCCAACCATGCCGGGACGCTGCCGTTCGACGGGATGATCCTCAACTACGACGTGCACGACGCAACCGGCCGATTCGTCCGCGAACTCGGGGCCAACCTGGTGTTCCGGACTCCCTTCGTCGGGCACCTGGGGCGCAAGAGCGGGGCCGTGCGCGCGTCCCACGCGGACGCGGATGCGGTGCTGGCCCGCGGGGAGTTGGCCGGAGTGTTCCCGGAAGGCTTCAAGGGACTGGGCAAGCCCTTCAGCCAGCGATACCAACTCGAGCGTTTCGGTCGGGGCGGCTTCGTCGCCACCGCCCTGCGAGCGCGGGTCCCCATCGTGCCCGTCGCCATCGTCGGGTCCGAGGAGATCTACCCGATCCTGTGGGACGCCCGCGTCATCGCCAAGGCACTCGGCCTGCCCTACTTCCCGATCGTCGCCCAGATGCTGACCCTGCCGGTCCTCGGCCCGGCCGGCCTGCTGCCGCTGCCCAGCAAGTGGTCGGTCACCTACGGCGAACCGATCCCGACCGCGCACCTGGGCCCCGGCGCTGCCGATGATCCCATGATCGTGTTCGAGATGGCTGACCGGATCCGCGACACCATCCAGACGATGTTGACTCGCGTCGTGATGGGACGCAAGAGCGTCTTCTTCTGACAGGTCAGGTCGCCTGGAGCAGTTGCACCACCGCGGCAGCGATGATCACGAGCAGCAACACGGCCAGCCCGATCGCGGTGCCAGTACGCATCGACGTACCTTCCTGGGAGGGGGCGAGGTCAGCCGACACCGACGGTGGGTTGGTCGGCGTCATCGTCGCCGGCACCGGGCGCAACGGCCACGACGTCGGGGCGCCCCAACACTTCCTCCGTGTCCGCGCCTGCCAACAGGTCGCGCGCCTTGAGCAGTTCCTGGGTGAGGTAGCCGACCAGCGCGGCACGATCGTCGAGGTAGCGCCGACAGTCCAGTTCGAGTGTGATGGACACGTCGCGATCATCGGCGCCGACGCGGTGCAGGAACCTGCCCAGCGGCAGGATGCCGTGCCCGAGTGGTGCGTGGCTGTCACGGCCCTCACCACGATTGTCCGAGACATGGAGATGGACCGTGCGGTCGGCCAGCGTGTCCCACGCGTCGTTGATGTCGACGTCGGCGACGCCGAAGTGCGAGGTGTCGAAGACGATGTTGTCGAACGGCGTGAGGTGGTCCGGCTCGGTGTAGCGATGGAAGCGCACCGGACGTCCAGCGACGCTCACCGGGTAGAGGTTCTCGACTCCCACGCGCGTGTCGTGGGTGGCGGCCTGCTGCGTGGCGGGTCCCAACAACCAGTTGTGGAACTCGCGCTGCCAGCGAAACGGTGGATGCACGATCATCGTGTCGGCGCCGATGCTGCCCGCCAGTTCCAGCGACCGTTCTGCCTTGGTGACCAGGTCGGCGCCGAACACGCGCCGAGTCAGCAACAGGAACGGACCGTGGACGACCGGGATCTCCACGCCCTCGGCGCGGGCCGCTGCCTCGACGGACTCGGCCTGCTGGGTGGCGGGGTCCTGGGTCACCATCAATTCCACGCCGTCGTAGCCAGCCTCGGCGACCACGCCCAACGCCCAGTCCAACGGCCGCGCATACAGCGGTCCGGTGGAGGCCAGGATCCTCGTCGTCTTCACGTCCCGATCGTAACGGGCCACCATCGGGGGGTGGAAGCGTCGGACCGGCCGATCGCAGGGGTCGGGGCATGTCCGTCCCCGGGCGGTCCCACGGGTGCCCGCCGAGCGGTGTCCGGGGTCACGTGGATCATCTCGCATGCGCAGCGGCGGTCGTCGAGGGCGCGACTATCCTTGCGATCGGATCGTTCTCGCATCGCACCGAGGGGGCGCAGGCGCTCGCGGGGCGGCACGTGGCTGTCGCCCCGCCGTGCACGTCCGACCGTGCCCCATGACCATCGGGATCAACGTGGACACCACCATCATGGACATCGAGGGCAGGATGCGCGAGATCGCCACGGCGACCCCCGACCGCCCCGCGCTGGTGTGGCAGGACCTCGTCGTGACCTACGGCGAACTCAATGCCCGGGTCGACGCGGCCGCCGTGTCCCTGCAGGAGCGTGGCCTCGGCGTCGGATCCGTGATCGCGATCCAACTGGGCAACGTGCCGGCGTTCGTCGAGGCGTACCACGCGATCCTGCGCATCGGCGCGGTCGCCGTTCCCCTGTCCACGGCGCTGGCCCCCGACGAGGTCGCACATGCCCTCGCAGATTCCGGAGCCGCCCTGTACGTCGTCTCGTCGGCCATCGCCAACAGCATGGTGGATGTCGCACTCGAACTGGACGTTCCCGTCGTGGTGACCGGCACCGACGCCCCGGTGCACGGCACCACGGCATGGGCGACCCTGCTCGAGGCGGATGGCCATCCCGAGGCGCCGGCCGTCGGCAGTGACGACCTTGCCGCGCTCGTCTACACGTCGGGCACCACCGGACGTCCGCGTGGTGCCATGCTGACGCGGGGCAATCTGCGTGCGAACCAGGACCAGTCGCTCACCGGACGGTTCCGTGTCTCCAGCGACGACGTCGCGCTGCTGGTGCTCCCGCTGTCGCACATCTACTCGCTCAACGTCGGCCTGGGTGCCTGCCTGCGCGTGGGTGCCACGGTGGTGCTCCAGGAACGCTTCGACCCGGTGACGACCCTCGACGTGCTGGCGCGCCACGAGGTCACGATCCTGCTCGGGGCACCACCGATGTACGTGGCCTGGACCACCCTGCCGAATCTCGACCAGGACGCCTTCGCCACCGTGCGGCATGCCATTTCCGGGGCGGCACCCCTGCCGGTTGCCGTGCTGGAGACCTTCCGCGACCGCACCGGACTGACCATCGAGGAGGGCTACGGCCTGACCGAGGCGTCGCCGTCGGTCACCTCCAACACCATGGCACCGCAACCACGGCCCGGCACGGTGGGCGTGGCGCTGCCCGGCGTCGAACTGCGCATCATCGAGACCGACACTGGCGACGTGCCACGCGACGTGACGACGGGCGATCCGGGTGAGGTGTGGGTGCGTGGGCCCAACGTCTTCACCGGCTACCACAACGATCCCGATGCGACGGCGGCGACGCTGACGCCCGACGGGTGGCTGCGCACCGGTGACATCGGCATCCTCGACGACGACGGATACCTGCGCCTGGTGGATCGCAACCAGGACCTGGTGATCGTGAGTGGTTTCAACGTCTACCCCCGCGAGGTGGAGCGCGTGCTCCACCTGCACGACGACGTGGCGGAGGCCGCCGTGATCGGCGTGCCCCATCCCTACACCGGCGAGGCCGTCAAGGCCTTCGTCGTGGCCGCCGGACACGTGACCGAGGACGACCTGGCGAGCTTCTGCAGTGGTCATCTCGCCCGCTACAAGTGCCCCGAGGTCTACGAGTTCGTGGCGGCACTGCCCCACACGGCCTCGGGCAAGGTCAGGCGCGTCGAGTTGCGCGAGCGAGAATGACGCACGGTCCGTCGGATCGGCGTGCGCTGGGTGGCTGGCTGGACGCATCGATGGCCGCCCTGGGCGTTGTGGCGATCGGGGCCGGCATGGGCCAATTCGCCATCACCGCGGTGATCGGCGATGTCGCCCGCGACTTCGGCGCACCGGGTGCCGGACAGGACCTGTCGCAGCAACTGGGTCTGACGGGAACCACGATCGGCATCGCGTTGGCGCTGATCCGGTTGGCGTCGCTGGCGTCACTGCCGGGTGCGGCGCTGGCCGACCGCCTCGGGCGTCGGCGGGTCGTCCTGGCAGCGCTGACCATCGGCCTGGCGCTCACGGTCGGCTCGGCGCTGGCGCCCAGTTTCTGGTGGTGGGTCGCCATCGTGGCGCTGGCGCGTCCGTGGCTGTCGACGACCAACGCGGTGTCGGGCGTCACGGCTGCCGAGGCCGTCGCGACTCGCCATCGCACCTGGGCGGTCAGCTTCATCGCCGCCGCCTACGCCATCGGCACCGGCGCGGTGTCCATTCCCAGGTCGTTCCTGCCACCCGGTCACGAGTGGGTCATGGTCCTGGTCGGCCTGCCGTTGCTGGCGATGCCATGGTTGCTGCGCGCCGTGCGCGAGCCCGCCATTGCAGCTGGCCAGGTCCACCACGAAACCGGGCTGCCGGGTGCCGTTCCGACAGCCCACGTGGCCACGCTGGTGCGCGTCGTCGTGGTGACGGCCGGACTGGCCGTGGCGACTGGTCCCGGGTTCACCTACGTGTTCCTGTTCGGCGAGGGGATCCTGGGGTTCAGTCCCGCCACGATGGCGATCATCGTCCTGCTGGCCGCGCCGGTGGGGCTGGTCGGCCTGCTCGTCGGACGTTGGTTGGCCGACGTTGCCGGGCGACGGCCGGCCGTCGTGGTCGGGTTGGTGGGCATCGCCATCGGGTTCGCGGCCGCCTACCAGGGCACGCAGGTCCTGCTGGTGGTCGGCTACCTGCTCGGGATCCTGGCCGGCGCCGCGGTCGGACCGGGCCTGGGCGCCATGTCGGCCGAGCTGTTCCCGACCGCCATCCGGGCGACGGTCGCCGGCTGGTTGGCCGCCGCCGGCGTGGTCGGGGCCGTGATCGGCCTGGCGGCGTTCGGGTCGTTGGCCGACGCCATGGGCTTCGGGGGTGCTGCCCTGGTCCTGGCCGTGGTGCCGGTCGCGGCCACCGTTGCCGTGCTCGGGGTTCCCGAGACCCGCGAGCTCGAGCTGGACACCGTGACGCGCTGACGCCCTGACGCCCTGACGATGCCGGTCCGGGCCGCGAGTCGTCCGGTCTCATCGCAGTGCGGTCTCCTAGCATTCGGCAGGACGCACTGTCGACAGGGGAGGTCGTGATGGCGCTCGCGGCCAGCCTCGTGGCGGCGGTGGTGTCCGGCGTGTTCAGCCACCAGCTGGGCAGCCGGTGGCGATCTCGTGGCCGGGCGAATCCGGCGATGCTGGCCTGGTCGATCGCCCTGGCGCTGTTCTGCATCGCGTCCGTGGCCCTGACCGTCGGTGCCCAGTTCGGGTTCTCGCCACCGCTGTTTCGGATCTTCTACCTGTTCGGTGCCGTGCTGAACGTCGCCTGGCTCGCGCTCGGGTCCGTGTTGGTGAACTCGCGCGACCGGATGACATCGCGCCTGACGGGCGTGGCAACATTGCTGACGGCGCTCGCGTTCTATGCCAGCGCGCTGGAATTCGACCCGTTGGCAGTCGTCGGGGCCGTGTTCGGCACGATCTGGGCGGTGTTGCTGCTGGACGGCGATCGTGACCGACTGCGCGTGGGATCCGCCTGCCTGGTCGCGGCCTTCACGGCAGTGGCCGTGGTCACCGTCCTGCCGGCTCCGTTCACCGCAGCGTTGCCGGCGACCGGCCTGCCGGAAGGCAGCGAGGTCCTGCCCGCCCACGTTCGTGGCTTCGCCGTGGGTGGCAATGCCATCGGATCCATCATCGTGATCGTCGGCGCCATCATCGCGGTGGGTCGGTTGTTGTGGCAGTTCGCCGACCGCGCGGATCGCGACGCCGTCGCCGAGACGTCGCGGCGGCGCCCGGTGGACGCGCTGGCGGCGGGCATCCTGTCGGGGTGGCGCGCACTCGGTCCGGCCGGAATGCGCAACCTGGCGACGGGCAACCTGTTCATCGCGCTGGGCGTGGCGATTGCGGCCGGATCAGGCGGCATGTTCTCGTTCCTGGGCGACACCACCGCCCACGCCGTGGGGATCGCGGTGGGCGTCATCGTGATGCAACGCGGGTTCGACCGGACCACCAGGCCACGCACGCCGGTCGTCGATCCCACCGCGGTGCCGGTGACGCGGGTGATCGAGTGAGCGCCGGGGGGTCGTGGCGCGAACGATTCGGGCCACCGAGCGTCGTCGTCTTCACCCGTCGGGGCTGCGGGTTGTGTCGCACGGCCGAGGCCCTGGCAACTGCCGAGGCGCCGGTCGGCAGCGTCACGCTGGTGGACGTCGACGGTGACGATGACCTGCAGCGGCGCTACCACATCCGGGTGCCGGTGGTCGAGGTCGACGGTCGGGAGGTCGTGGAGGGCCAGGTCAGGCCGGGCCAGGTCCGTGCCGCCGTGCGTGCCGCCCGGCTGCGGCGGTTCAGGGGCACCGCGGGGTCGCACTAGACTTGGATGCGCCGCTCACACGCCGGTGCCGCACCGCCGCCCTTCGTCACGAGGTTCCGATGACGCGTTCCATTCCCGAAGCGACAGTGGCACGCCTGCCGCTGTATCTGCGGGCACTGGTGGAGTGTTCCGAGGCCGACATCGTGACCATCTCGTCAACCGGCCTGGCGGCCGCCTCGGGCGTCAATGCCGCCATCGTGCGCAAGGACTTGTCGCAGTTGGGCGCCTTCGGAACCCGTGGGGTGGGCTACCGCGTCGTCGAACTCATCGACGAGATCTCCTCGGTGATGGGTCTCGACCAGGACCGTGCGGTCGTCATCGTCGGCATCGGCAACCTGGGACGTGCCCTGGCTGCCTACGACGGCTTCACGCGGCGCGGCTTCGACGTGGTGGGCCTGTTCGACGCCGCCGACGCACTGGTGGGCCAGACGATCGCCGGCATGGTCGTCGAGGACGCGGCCGATCTCGACACCGCAGTCGCGGACCGCGGCGCCACGATCGCCGTCATCGCCACGCCCGCCGCCCACGCCCAGGAAACGGTGGACCGGCTCGTGGCCAACGGTGTGACGGCCATCCTCAACTTCGCCCCGGTCCACATCGACTCACCTGAGCACGTGGCCGTCCGCAAGGTCGACCTGTCCACCGAGTTGCAGATCCTGAGCTTCTACGAACAGCTCTACGCCAGCCCCGGCCCGGACCAGCAATTGGCCACCGGCACCTGACGAGGCCGTCACCGCCGTCCGCCGGGGCCGTGACCGATAGACTCGCCCCGCCGGTCGATGGCCCACCCATCGTGCCCGCTCCCACCTCGCAAGGCCGCGCATGTCCCTCCTCGTCGTCGGTGTCGACCACCACACCAGCGACCTCGACCTGCTCGAACGGCTGGCGGTTCCGTCGGACCAGCGTCGCAAGGTGCTGCGGGAACTCGTCGCGCTGGACCACGTCGTCGAGGCCGTCGTCGTTTCGACGTGCAATCGGGTCGAGGTCTACGTGCACCTGGCCCGGTTCCACGACGGCCTCGACGAGGTCGTGGACCATCTCGCCGCCCGCGCCGGTGATCGACGCGACGACTTCCTCGATGAATACCGGGTGGCCTACGACCTCGACGTCGCCAGCCACCTGTTTCGCGTCACCGGCGGCCTCGAATCGATGGTCATCGGCGAGCGACAGATCGCCATGCAGGTCCGCGACGCCATGGAGTTGGCACGTCACGAGGGCACTGCCCGCCACATGCTCCAGCGCCTGTTCCGCCAGGCCGTGCGAGTCGGTCGCCGCCTGCGTCACGAGACCGAGGTCTCGGCCGGCGCATCCTCGATGGTCGACGTGGCGCTCGACCGTGCCCACACCGACCTGTCCGAGTCCACCGCCAGCGCCTTGATCGTCGGGGCCGGGTCGATCGGCACCCTGGCCGCGTCCCGACTGGCCGAGATGGGTCGACTCCGGGTGTGGAACCGCTCGTCGGACAAGGCCGACCGGCTGGCAACGCGTCATGGTGCGACGGTCGTCGCCGACCTGGCGGCCGGCATCGCCACCAGCGACCTGGTCGTGTGCACGACGGGGGCCGCGCTGCCGCTGGTCACCACCGACATGGTCGGCAGCCGGGCAGGTGCGCCACTGACCGTCCTGGACCTGGCGATGCCCCACAACGTGGAAGCCGCCGTGGGCCAGATCGAGGGTGTCACCCTCATCGGGCTCGCCGAGATCCGCGCAGCCGCGGATTCGACGTTGCGAGCCGACATCATGGCTGCCGCCGAGGAACTGGTCGCCGAGGAGGTCGAGGTGTTCTCGACCTGGTTGTCCGCGATCGAGGTCACACCCGTCATCCGTGCCCTGCGCAGCCGCGCCGAGGCTGTTCGCGTGGCCGAGATGGAGCGACTCGGCAGTCGCCTTGCCAGCCTCGACGCCGAACAGCGGATCGCGGTGGACGCGCTCACCGAGGGCATCGTCAACACCCTGTTGCACCACCCGACCGTCCGCCTCAAGGAACGTGCCGACGAGGGTCGTGCCCAGGTCGTGGCCGATGCGCTGCGGGACCTGTTCGATCTCGACCTCGATCTCGACGACGACCAATGACCTGGCGGATCGCCACCCGTCGTTCCCTCCTCGCTCGCGCCCAGGCAGCCCAGGTCGGGCAGGCACTGGCGGCCACCACCGGTCGCGACTTCGAACTGGTCGCGTTGTCCACGACCGGTGACGACAATCCCGAGCGCGCCATCGAGGCCTTCGACGCCAAGGGCATCTTCGTGGATGCCGTTCGCGGCGCCGTGCTCGAAGGTGACTGCGACTTCGTCGTGCACTCCTACAAGGACCTGCCGACCACGCCTGCCGACGGTCTCGCCATCGCCGCCGTCCCGCGCCGGGTCGATCCCCGCGATGCGCTGGTGACACGCGAGGGCCACCGCCTCGTCGACCTGCCGCGCGATCGGACCGTGACCGTGGGCACGTCGTCTGCGCGTCGTCGGGCCCAGGTCGCCCGGGTGCGCCGTGACGTCGTCCTGCAACCGCTGCGGGGCAATCTCGACACGCGCTTGCGGAAGGTGGCCGACGGCGTCCTGGACGGCGTGGTCGTTGCTGCTGCCGGACTGCTGCGGGCCGCTCCGCAGGTGGCCGGTGTCAGTGCCGTCGCCCTGGAGCACGGGGAGATGCTGCATGCCCCGGCCCAGGGCGCCCTGGCAATCGAGTGCCGCAGTGACGATGACCAGACCCGGGTCGCCCTGCGCACCATCGACCATCGCGAGACCCGCCTGACCGTGGGTGCGGAACGCCAGTTGTTGGCAGCGCTCGAAGGTGGCTGCACGGCCCCGATCGGCGCCCATGCCCAGGTCATCGACGGACCCCGAGGACCGTTGGTGGAGTTGTTGGGCCTGCTGTCGGACGCGTCCGGGACGCGCTTGGCGCGCACGTCACAGCGGGGGGCCCTGACCGAGGTCGCCGAAGTCAGCGCGGCAGTCGCCTCGTCGCTGTTGGCGGCCACCGGATTGGGAGACCCGGATCGAGTGGGCTCGACCAGCCCCACGCGCGCCCAGTGACGACACCCTCACGCCCGCGAGTGTTGGTCGCCCGTGCGCGTCACCAACAGGCGTCGCTGTCGCGTGCCCTCGAGTCGCACGGGATCGAGCCGGTCGAGGTGCCGCTGCTGGCCATCGAGGAACCTGCGGATGGCGGTCGGGCCCTCGACGACGTGGTCGCACGGCTTGGGACCGGCGACATCGATGCCATCGCCATCACCTCTCCCAATGGTGCCCGGGCGCTGTCTGCAGCCCTGGCTCGCGGGGCACTTGCCGGTGACGTCCTGCACGACGTGTTTGTCGGATGCGTGGGACCCGGCACCGCAGCCGCGACCCGGGAGGCCCTGGCCACCGATCCGGACCTGGTCGCCACGGTGCACACCACGGTCGGACTCGCTGGTGACTTTCCGACCGGACCGGGTGTCGTGGTGCTGCCGCGTGCCGACATCTCGTCGCCGGACCTGCCGCGCATCCTGGCTGCCAAGGGGTGGGAGGTCGACGACGTCGCTGCCTACCGGACCCGCCTGCGCACCGACATCGGCCAGGACGTGCGCGCCGATCTCCTGGCTGGTGCCATCCAGGCCGTGGCCGTGGGGTCGCCGTCGACCGTCGAGGCGTTGGTGGCCGCGCTCGACGGCGAGGAGATGGCGGCGGCGGTGGTCTCGATCGGGCCGGTCACCAGTGCGCGCGCGCAGCACCACGGCCTGGTGGTCGCGCGCGAGGCCGACCCCCACGACATGGACGGACTGGTGGCTGCCGTCGTGGCCGCCGTGGGTCCCTGATCCGCGTCATCCGGGCCATACCCTGTCCATCGTGCAGCCGACCCGTCACGCCGTTGACCGCCGAATCGCCTTGACCGCCGTCGCCCATCGTCCGCCGCCCGCCGCCGATCGCCCGCCCGCCGTCCCCCCCGATCGCCCGCCGCCCGCCAAGGACCATCGATGACCTTCAAGGAACGCTTGGCTGCCGTCCCGGTCGTCGGCACCCTGATGGCCGTGCAGAAGCGGACCAAGGCCGACGCCGCCGACCAGTTCGGGGCTGCGATCGCCTTCCACGGGTTCATCTCCCTGTTCCCGTTGATCGCGGTGGCCGTCGCGATCGCCGGGTGGTTGTTGGCGGACCAACCCGAGCAGATCGCCAACGTGGTCGAAGCCATCCAGGAGGCCGTTCCCGGACTGCAGAGTGATGCGATCGACGAGGTGCTTGCGGGCATCATCGACAACGCCGGCACGCTCGGGATCATCGGGTTCCTGGGTGCGTTGTACACGGGTTTGCGCGTGACCACGGCCGCACAGACGGCCACGCAGTTCGTGTTCGGCGTGCGACTCGAGAACGTGAACGCGCTGAAGGCACGTGCCCAGCAGTTGGGTGCGCTCGCCCTGCTCGGGACGATGGCCCTGGCAAGCGTGGCGATGTCGGCCTGGGTCCAGTCCGTGGTGCTCGCCGAGTTGTCTGGGCAATTCGCTGGCCTCGTGCCGTTCGGTGCCTGGTTGGCGTCGGCATTCTTCGACGTGTTGTTGTTCTGGACCGCCTATCGCATCTACTCCGCCGGCGCAGGGCTCGGTTGGCGATCGTTGTTGCCGGGCGCCATCGCAGGCGGTGTGGGTTGGGCAGCACTCCAGTACTTCGGGGGTTCCTACCTCGCCCGGTCGGCCGACTCGTCGGTGATCACCGACGACGGCAGCACCGCCACCGCGGTGCTCCTGGCCACCATGATCGGCCTGATGCTGCTGTTCTACCTGGCCGGCCGACTCTACGTGTACGGCGCCGAACTGTCGGCGGTCATGGCCGGCGTGCCGGACCGCGACCAGCGCGACGCCGCCCACGAACGAGAAGTCAAGTCCATGCCACCCGGCACGCCGGCGCCGGTGCGGGCCGACGAGCATGCCAGCGGCGACCAGCAGGGCCTGTTGGCCGCGCTGACAGCTCACGAGCAGCGCCGCGGGTTGGCCTCACCCGACGACACGGGCAGCCTGTTCCCGGTGGATGCGTCGACCGACCAAGGCGACCCCGGCGCCGGGGCGGATTCGTCCGATGGGGCGGTCGACCATGCCGTGTCGTCTGCCGTCGATCCGGGCACGGCCACCACGGACGTGGATGCCGACGCCCCTGCCGACGCGGACGGTCGACCCCGCACTGGCGGGATGGCCGCCATGGTCGCCGCAACGATGCGTGGCCGGCGCGGTCGTGACGCCGACGCCGAGGTCGTCGAGTCCGAGCATGTCGACGAGGACATGGTCGTGACGATCAGTCACGAGCCCGACCCCGAACCGGGCCCCACCCCTGACTCGGACCCCGATTCCGTTCCCACCTCGCACCGGGCATCACCGTTTCGCGAGTCGGCCCCGAAACCACGGGATGTTCCTGCTGCGGCGATGACAGCCAGCGGTGCGATGACCCGCGAGCTGGTGCCCTTCGATCCGGCCACGTCGGGATCGTCGTCGTTGATCGAGGACCCCAGGGTGCGCCGGGTCGCGGCGGCCGCCGCCATCGGACTGGTCGGGCTGGCCGTCGGCGCGATGCGCTGGCGACGCGAGGGCTGACCGCTCGGGTGCTCGTACACTCCTGTTGATCACGTCGATCCGGGCGTCTCGGCCGAGTTGCCGCCTCCCACGCGCGTCCAGTCCCACGTGCGTCCAGTCCCACGTGCGTCCAGTCCCACGTCCCCTGCGAGGAGCCACCGGTCGTGTCCACCGCCGCATCACACGAGGTGTTCCGAGGGCGTCGCGGACGAACGACCCCGGCGGTGCGTCGCCTCCTGTCCGAGACCCGCATCGATCCGGCCGACCTGGTGTTGCCCATCTTCGTCAAGCAGGGTCTCGACACGGCCGTCCCGATCCAGTCGATGCCCGGTGTCGACCAGCATGGTCTCGAGTCGTCGCTCGCCCTGGTGGATCGGGCCCGAGACGTGGGCGTGACCGCCTTCCTGGTGTTCGGGATACCGACCACCAAGGACGCGGACGGGACCGCCGGATGGGACCCGCAGGGCCCTGTCCCGGCCTTCTCCCGCGCCGCACGGCAACGCCATGGCGACGACGTGGTCGTGATGGCCGACGTGTGCCTGTGCGAGTACACCGATCACGGCCACTGTGGTCCGTTGACCAGCGGTGGCACGGTCGACAATGCCGCCGCAGTGGCGGGCTATGTCAAGGCCACCCTCGCCTGTGCCGATGCCGGTGTCGACCTGGTCGCACCCTCCGGGATGATGGACGGACAGGTCGCCGCCATGCGCGCCGCGCTGGACGACGCCGGGCACCACGACCTCGGCATCGTCGCCTACGCCGCCAAGTACCACTCGAGTTTCTACGGACCGTTCCGGGAGGCGGCGGAGTCGGGAATGGCCTTCGGTGACCGCGCCACGCACCAGATGGATCCGGCCAACAGCCGTGAGGCCTCGCGGGAGGTGGCGGCCGACCTCGACGAGGGTGCCGACGCCGTGATCGTCAAGCCCGCCATGCCCTACCTCGACGTCATCGCCCGGACTCGTCGCGAGGTGGACGTCCCGATCATGGGCTACCAGGTGTCAGGCGAGTACGCCATGCTGCAGGCAGCCGGCGCCAACGGCTGGATCGACCTGGATGCCGCGATGCGCGAGTCGGTGCTGGGGATTCGGCGGGCCGGTGCGGATGCGGTCATCACCTACGCCGCGATCGAGCTGGCCCGTGGTGAGGTGTGAGTACGCACGACCTGCAGTTGCGGGGACCACCCGCACCCGGCTGGCTGCGTGAGGTTCCGCTTGCCCATCGCGGACTGCACGGCGACGGGGTCCCCCAGAACTCGCTGGCAGCGTTCGAACTGGCGCGCGAGGCAGGGATCGGCATCGAACTCGACGTCCGCCTGTCCTTGGACGGCGTGCCGGTGGTCTTCCACGATCGCAGATTCGAACGAGACGGCACCTTCATCGACGTGTCATCGGTCACGGCAGAGGCGCTCGCCGCAGTTCGACTGGGTGATGGCGACGAGGGCATCCCAACCCTCCAGGAGGCACTGGAGGCCGCTGGCGAGGCGCCGGTCATGGTGGAGGTCAAGAACGAACGTGCCCGTGCCGGCGGCCTCGAGGCCGCGACCGCCACGCTGTTGGCGACGCACGAGGAGCGCGGCGGCGGCCCGACCTGCGTCGCCTCGTTCAACCCGTGGAGCCTGCGCTGGCTGCGCCGGCGGCGACCGGCGGTTGATCGTGTCCTGACGGCTGGTCCGATGCACGACGCCACGATCCCGGCGGGCCTGAAGTGGACCGTACGGACCCTGCGCATGCTGCGAGGAATCGATCCCGTGGCGGTGTCCTACGACGTCGCCGGGCTGGATGGGCCGGCCGTCAAGGACTACCGCGAGGCCGGCGGAACGGTCGTGACATGGACGGTGTCGACGCCGGCCCTCCTGGCGACCGCGCGGCGCCTCGCCGACAACGTGATCTTCGAGGACTTGTCGGTCGCCGAGATCCGGGGAGGCTAGAACAGGGCGTCGGTGGGCGAGTCCTGTCGCGGACCGTCCGTGCCGTTGTCGGCGTCATTGCCGTCGCCGGGCCCCTCCGACGGCCCGGGGCTGGTCGCACCGGCTGCGCCGTCGCTTGTCGCACCGGCTGCGCCGTCGCTGGTCGCCTCGAGCGCGGCTTCGCTGGTCGCCTCGAGCGCGGCTTCGCTGGTCTCCGCCGGCGTGGTGTCGCCGGTCGGTTCGGGTTCGCCGTCGCTGGTCGGATCGGGCGAGCCGTCGTGGCCCCGCAACCATGCGCGAGCGTGCCGGGGTGGCGGGAGCGGATCAACGCCTGACGGCGCAGGATCACCATCGCGAGCCGAGGGATGCCCGAGGAACAGCGCCGCGGGCGATGGTTCGTCCGCCTTGGCGGGGGCATCGGCCGGCCCCATTGATGGTTCGTGGTGCGTTCCTGGCAGCGGCTGCCCGG
>DATFMD010000157.1:0-3819 GCA_035267125.1 Nitriliruptoraceae bacterium
CCAGCCCGGCCAGCGCCATCACCAGTTCGGCCTGTGTGGTCAGCAGGTCGCCGCGGCGACTGGCCACCACCAGCGGGAACCGTCGCGACGGCGGCACGTCGTTGAGCGACCGGAACCGGCGCACCTCTGTGACCAGGTCCATGATGACGGCGAAGTCGGCCTCGACGTCGGCGTCGGGCGTGGTCACCGCGGTCGGCCAGTCCTGGGCCATCAGCGATGTCGTGCCTCCCGGCGCGCCGGTCAGGTGGCGCCACAATTCCTCGGTCACGAACGGGATCAGCGGGTGCCACATGCGCAGCACGTCGTCCAGCACCCGTGCCAGCACCGCACGCGTCGTTGCCTTGGCGGCCTCGTCGTCGCCGTAGAGCACGACCTTGGCGGCCTCGAGGTACCAGTCGGCCAGTTCGTCCCACGTGAAGTGGTACAGCGCCGCGGACATGCGCGCGAAGTCCCAGGTCTCGTAGTGGGTGTCGACCTCGGCGCGCGTGGCCTCGAGTCGCGACAGGATCCAGCGGTCGGCCAGGCCCAGCTCGGTCGCGGGTGGGACATCGCCCGGACGAGTGCCATCGAGGGTCTGGAGGGCGAAGCGGGTGGCGTTGAACAACTTGTTGAGGAAGCGGCGCGCCCCCTCGACCCAGTCGGGCGACAGCGGGACGTCGGTGCCGGGCGAGCAGTGCTGGAACAGCGCCAACCGCAACGCGTCGGCGCCATGGGACTCGATGAACTCGAGTGGGTCGATCACGTTGCCGAACGACTTGGACATCTTCTTGCCCTGGCCGTCGCGCACCAGGCCGTGGTTCCAGATGGTCGTGAACGGGACCTCGTCCAGGAACCACAGGCCGATCTGCAGCATCCGCGACACCCAGAAGGTGTTGATGTCGTAGCCGGTCTCCATCACCGTGTTCGGGTACCAGGTCTCGAGTTCGGGCGTGGTGTCGCCGGGCTGCTCCCAGCCGAACACCGTGAACGGCCACAGTTGGCTCGAGAACCACGTGTCCAGGACGTCATCGTCCTGGCGCAGGTCGGTTGCCCGGCAGGCCGTGCACGTCGTGGGGGTGGTCCGGGCGACCGTGACATGGTCGTCGGGGCAGTACCAGGCCGGGATGCGATGGCCCCACCAGATCTGGCGCGAGACGCACCAGTCGTGCAGGTTCTCCAACCAGTCGACGAAGAACTTCTCCAGGCGTGGCGGCAGCACGCGGGTGTCACCGGCGGCCACCGCGTCGAGTGCCTTGTCGGCCAGCGGGCGCACCTGCAGGAACCACTGGTCGCTCAGCAAGGGCTCCACGACGTCGCCGGTGCGCGAGCAGGTTCCGACCTGGTGGAGGTAGTCCCGCCGGTCGACCAGCAGTCCCGCCTCGTCCAGCGCGGCCACGACGGCCTCGCGGGCCTCGAAGCGATCCATGCCGGCGAAGGGGCCTGCAGTCTCGGCCATCGACGCCGTCGGCGTGATGACCGTGATCGAGTCGAGATCGTGGCGGCGACCGATCTCGTGGTCGTTGGGATCGTGGGCCGGCGTGATCTTGACGGCACCGGAGCCGAATTCGGGGTCGACGTAGTCGTCGGCGACCACGGGGAGTTCCCGATCGAGGAACGGGTGGGCGACCGTGCGACCGATGGCGCCCGCGAAGCGTTCGTCGTCGGGGTGCACGGCGATGGCGGTGTCACCCAGCATCGTCTCGGGTCGCGTCGTCGCCACCTCGATGCCACCGTCGCTGCCGTCGGCCCAGGGGTAGACGAACGTGGTCAGGGTGCCGGTGGTCTCGGCGTGGTCGACCTCGATGTCGCTGAGCGCGGTCATGCACTGCGGGCACCAGTTGATCAGTCGGTTGCCGCGATAGAGCAACCCCTGTTCGTGCAGGGTCACGAACACCTCGGTCACCGCCCGTGAGCGCGGCTCGTCGAAGGTGAAGGCCTCGCGTTCCCAGTCCAGCGAGAAACCGAGTCGACGCAACTGGTTGAGGATCTGGCCGCCGTACTCGTCGACCCATTCCCACACGCGATCGACGAATGCCTCGCGCCCGAGGTCATGGCGCGTCAATCCCTCGGCCGCCAGTTGCTTCTCGACCACGGTCTGGGTCGAGATGCCGGCATGGTCCATCCCGGGGACCCAGACCGCGTTGCGCCCCGTCATGCGGGCGTGGCGCACCATCGCGTCCTCGGTGTTGTACAGCGCGTGGCCGATGTGCAGCGCACCCGTGACGTTGGGCGGGGGCAGGACGATCGCGAAGGGTTCGCCGGGATCGTCGGGTTCCGCGTGGAAGAGCCCCGACGACTCCCAGTCGGCATAGATCCGCTGCTCGACCGCGTCGGGGTCGTAGGCGGTCGGCAGTCCGGCGCTGGCAGAATCAGTCATCGAGGTGGACCTTGGACGAAGGTGCCGCGGGGCGGGCAGTGCCCGCGCACGAACCACGACAGGTGTGGCCGCAGAGGGTAGCCATCGGGATGCCCCGGTCGACCCGGCGGACTCGACGTGCGGACCGTGCGCTCAGGCCCCGGGACGCGGGACGAAGACGTAGTTGTTGTGGGCGTCGGTCACCTGGTCGACAGCCACGAGGCCGTGCCGGCCCAGCACGTGCGCGCCGTAGCTGCGTTCGTGGAACCATGCCAGCACCTCGGCCGCTGTGCGACCGTTGCGACGCAGGTGTCGGTCCTCGACCTCGATGACGACGGTGGGCCGAAACGCCTCGAAGGTCGCCGCACCACCGGCCAGCACCTCCAGCTCGGCACCCTCGACGTCCACCTTCACCAGGTCGAGACGGGCAAGGCCCTGCGAGGACACCACCAGGTCCAGGGTGGTCATGCCGACCGTGCGCACCCGCGACGGCAACTTCGCCAACCAGCCATCCGACGCCGGCATCTCACCCTGGTCGGTGTGGGTGCGTGTCGGCACCACGGGAGTACGCAACTCGAGGCTGCCCGGCCGCGCCCCCACCGCGGTGGACAGGATGGTCACCTGGTCCAGGCCCAGCAGCGTCCTCCAGCCACGCAGGATGGCCGCTGACCCGGGCCGGGCCTCGATCGCGACGACGCGGCCGGTGGGACCGACGCGGCGCGCCCCCACCAGCGCGTGCACACCACCCGCCGCACCGACGTCGACCATCGTGCCGCCCACGGGCAGGAAGTCGTCCAGGACGAACAGTTCCTGGTCCAGGAAGGGGACGCGATCCACCATCGCACGCACGCGAGGTGCGGGCAGCCCGGGGGCGTTGCCGAGTGTGCCGGTCACTCAGGCCGACTTCTCGGTCGGCGTCTCGCTGGCGTCGGTCAACTGGCGCAGCAGTGCCCCGTGGGGAACCAGCGTCGGATTGGCCTTCTCACGCACGGTGGTCGCGGTGATGACGCAGCGCTGGACGTCCTTGCGCGACGGCAGGTCGTACATCGTCGACAACAGGATCTCCTCGAGGATCGCACGCAGGCCGCGGGCGCCGGTCTGGCGCAGGATCGCGAGGTCGGCGACGGCTTCGAGTGCGTCGTCCTCGAAGACCAGTTCGACGCCGTCGAGTTCGAAGAAGCGCTGGTACTGCTTGACCAGCGCGTTGCGTGGCGTCGTCAGGATGTCGACCAGGGACTCGCGGTCCAGCGGCTCGACGAACGAGACGATCGGCAGGCGCCCGATGAACTCGGGGATGAGGCCGAACTTGTGCAGGTCCTCTGGCAGGACCTCGGCCAGCAGTCCCCCGATGTCCTTGTCCTCGCGGTTGCGCACCGCTGCGCCGAACCCGACCCCGTAGGTGCCGAGGCGACGTTCGACGACCTCCTCGACCCCGGCGAAGGCGCCGCCACAGATGAACAGGATGTTCGACGTGTCGATCTGGA
>DATFMD010000158.1:0-7001 GCA_035267125.1 Nitriliruptoraceae bacterium
GGCCTTGTGGTCGTCGGGGATCGTGTTCGGCAGGACCATCTTCAGTTCGATGGACCACAGCGCGTTGTCGACCTCGCCACGGTTGGTGTAGTCGCGGGTGAGGTTGTTCAGGATGCGCCGCACGGTCATCGCCGGGGACACGGGCCGGAGTTGGGCGCGGGCGAACTTGACACGACCTGCGGTCGCGACGCGCAGTCGCTCGGCCAGTTCGTCGTGGCTGACCGGTCGACCGTCGTCGAAGGCATCCAGCACGATCGGGCGCGCCGTGTCGCCGATCCCGACGTAGAAGTGGCCGGGTTGGGCGATGCCCCAGGCCGCCAGTCCGGCCCGGCGGGCCACCGACGTGTAGAGCACGCTCAGCAGGATGGGCAGGCCGGTGTGCCGTTCGAGCACGCGACTGAGCAGGGCGTTGTCGGGATGGTGGTAGTCCTCGCGCTGGCCGGTGAACCCCTGTTGACCGAACATGAAGGAGCGCAGGGCGTCGGCACCGGCGTCGGCATCGCCACCACCCCACGTGGTCAGGAAGGCGTCGGCCAGGGCGTCGATGCGCAACAGCGTGATTTCGACGTCGAGGTCCGGGTCTGCCTCCACCTCGATGAGCAGCGCCGCTTCGGCCAGGTCGGCATCGGCCTGCCTGACCACCCGGGCGAGGCGGTCACGGTTGTCCGCGCGTGGAACGTCGATCGTGATTCCTCCGGATGGCCTCGACACGTGGGCCCGAGCGTAGGCCGCATGATGCGTGCCCAAGGCATTGCCCGACTCGGGGGCCAGGACCTGGTCCCGATCGGTCAGGCTGTCACAGGAGGATCTCGTCGGCGAACACCAGGCGCTGTTCCCACTTGGCGACCGGGGCGTGGATCGGTCCGATCTCGCGATCGGCCAGCACGTCACCGGGGAACCGCTCCCACTCCTCGACCATGACACGCCACTCGGCGTCGCCGCCCCCCTCGTCGTCCTCGTCGATGGCGGGGTCGTTCGGGCGACGCAGTGCCATGTCCTGGCCGGCGGCGAGTTCACCCACCCACGCGGCTTCGACCTCGTTCTTGCCGATGCCCTTGATCTCCAGCGGCACCGTGTCGACGGTCGTCCACCCCAGGTCGGTCGGCAGGTCGGGATCGCGACGCTGCAGGCGCGCCACGACCGTGCGGTTCTGCGCGATCGCGCCCAGCAGGTCGGTGAAGCTGCCGGCCAGCCCCGTCGACCCCCGACGGTCGAGGTTGCGGACACCGATGGGGCCGCTGACCACGACCCGGACGTGGGACTCGTCGGTGCGCGACACCGACGCGGTGCGCTCGGGTGGCAGTTGCACGAAGTTGCAGCGCACCGGCGCCGACAGGTGGCAGCCGGCGACGGAGGACGGCTGGTAGCGCGCCACGGCCAGGCGCACGAACGCCCACAGCGTGCGGCCCGGGTCCATGGCGACGTCGACGTACCACATGCCCCGGTCCTCGCTGTAGTGGGGCCGGTACCCGACGGCGCGGACCTGCTGGTCGTCACCGATGCCCTCGAGGGGGTGCACGCCCATGGCCACCGGTCGGCCGGGTTCGTCGCGGTCGTCGATGCCGGTCACCTGCAGCAGGTTGTCCAGGGCCAGCAGGTTCAGCGGCCGGTTTCCCACCGGCGCACTGAGCCACACCGGGTCCAGTCCCACCTTGCTCACGAACGGGTAGCCGGAATCGTCCTCGGCCTCCGGGCCGAACTCGTCGGTCAGGCCCGGCGCCAGCAGGACTGCCAACAACTCACCCTCACCACTGGAGAACCACGGTCGTTCGAGGTAGATGCGCACACCCGCCCGACGCACGTGGCGGCGAGCCATGGGCTGTTCGGGCTCCTCGCCGAAGTCCCAGCGGAACAACGGGATCACCGAGTGCACCTTCGGTGCGGCCGGGGACGCGGTCGAGGGGACGTCCACCTCGACTTCCTCGCCGACCACGCTCTGGCCGTCGTCGCCGTCGTGGGTGGGTGCCAACAGCGACGGGTGGAAGTACTCGCGAAACCGGGTCAGGGCGCGGAACTGGTACGTCACCATGCGGTGCTTGGTGTCGCCGAACTTGTGGATCGCCCGATGGCTGCGCAGGCCGTCGATGCCGGGCCACAGCAGTGGTCCGTCGCTGGCGAACAGGACGGCGATGTCCTCGTCGGGCAGGATGGACGTCTGGAACGCCACCGCCGCCATGGGTCGCTCCTGTGGACGCGACTCCAGCAGGTCGTCGACCGGGTCGGTCCACGATGCCTCGGCCACCAGGCTGTCCGTGCTGGGACCGTGGACGTCGACACCGCCGACGATCAGCGCCTCGGTGTCATCGGGCGTGCGGAACGGGACCAGCACGGTGGGCCGGGGGGCCTCGAGGGGTCGCGGGACGGCATGGACGAACAGCAGGTCGTCGGACGGGGTCAGCCCCCACAGCCAGCCATCGGTCGCCGCCTCGGCCACGTCGTCGTTGTCGCGCACCGCCGGCGCGAGACTGGCCCACGGACCGAGCAGTCCCAGGTCCTGGTGGCGCAGCGACGACGACAGGCGGGCGCGCTGGACGTCACCCGCGGGCAGGCGGAACTGGATCGCGCCGTCGTCGACCTCGGCACCCAGTTCGTCGGCCCCGCCCACCACCATGCGGTACGGCGCCACTCGCGGCCACTCGCCCCCGAAGCGGGCCGTGAAGCCCTCCCCGCCGAACGGGAAGGCGATGGTGCGGTCGCGGCCGGCCTCCGGGAACACGAACGCGACACCACGGGCCATCGGGTCGGGCAGGTAGGGCACCGCGAGGTCGTCGGTGTCGTGCACCACGTACTGGCCCGGAGCGGGTGCCTCCCCGGGGGCCAGCGGCAGCGACTTGAGTTCAGCCTGTGGTGTCTCGGCATCGTGTTCGAGGGACACGCCGGGTTGGTTGATGCGATTGGGGGGATTGTCGAGGTCGGCCCGATCGAGGTCGAGGAAGGAGCCGTCCTCGGCGACGGCCCAGCCCAGCATCGTGGCGGCCTCGGCGGGGCTCGTGCCGATGCCCGGGTCGAACCGGCCGTGCAGTTCAGCCGTCATCTGGGTGGTCTTGGGCGGGGCGAGGTGACGCTGGGAGGTGGCGCCGTAGCCCCGTTCGGGCGGCACCGAGGCGGCGTAGTCGGCGGGTGGCGTCACGGTCAGTTCGAGCGTGTCGGGGTCCTGCGTGACGCCCGAGCGCACGACCACGACACGCACCGACTCGCCCTCGGTGAAGCGGTGCCGTGGCACCACCGCTGGAGGTTGGACCGGGTCCCAGCGCAGGAACGGGCGCAGCCGCGTCACCGTCGACTGCGCCTCGGCAACGAGGTCGCCGAGGTCGGGTACGGCCACGTCTGGGTGCAGCGTCGACAGGTGTGCGGTCGCCAGCGCCGCAACGGCGTCGACATCGGTGACGACGGTGTCATGGACCAGCGGTTGGGTCTCGTCGGCGACGGCCGCAGCCGTGGCCTCGTTGACCACCGATCGTCGGTTCGCCAGTCGCGTGGTCGCCGCCGGGTCACCGGCGATGTTCCCGATGCCGCCCAGGCGATCGCGGGCCACGCGTCCTGCGACGCCGGTGGTCCCCGCCGCAACGGTGCGGCCGACGCCTGTCGTCCTGCCCACTCCCGTCGCGCGACCGCCTGCGCGGTCGTCGGTGCGCACGCTGGTGGTGCGCGCGGTGGTGCCAGCCCGGCGTGCTCGCAGGTGGGGAGCCAGGGCGGCAACGAGGTCGTCGGGGGGCTCGATGCCATCGACCGGCGCATCGAGGTCGAGGTTGCGGGCGGCGATCGCGGTGTGCGTGGTCAAGCGCACCGCTGGTGACCACATCGTCGCCGCCTCGAGCGTCGCCGAAGTCGGGGTCGTGGCCGCGACGACGGACTGGACGTCGCCGACCGGGGTGACGGGATCGGGGTGCAGGTCGTGTGGTCGCGAGTTGCCGGCCAGGTCGACGGCCCACGCCCGGAACGCATAGGACCGGCCGAACCGCAGTCGTGGGAGGCTGTTTGGCGCGACTTCGTTGGTGATCGTGATCGGATGCGGCGCGGCACCGTCGGGCGTCGTCGGGGTGTCTTCCACCACCTCGTCCTCGCCGGTTGCCGCCACCTCCTCGGGGGTGGCCTTGCGGATGCGCTTGCCCGGCCGAGGCGCCGACAGGCTCCAGCCCTCCCACCCGAACATGGCCTCATGCACGTGCACGGGGGAGTCGGCGACCTCCGGGGTCTCGTGGGCCGCCGTGCCCTGGATGAACCCTTCTTCCTCGAGGTCGTCGAGGACCGTGCCGTGGCCTTCCACGGCGACGTCGGTCAGGCGTTCGTGCAGGGAGCGCCAGCGGCGGGTCGTGTCGTCCCACACCTCGATGCGCAGGCCCCGGGCCACGTCCTCCGTCGACAGCAGCGGTGACGCGTTCGTGGACAGTTCGGCGGCCAGGGTGGTCTGGTGGGTCAGCCGCTCCTGTGCGGTCAGGGCCTGGTTCGTGCGGGCGACCGTGAGTCCACTGGATCGCAGGGCGGGGGTGGCCGCGTGGGCGGGGTCGCCGTTGGCCTCGACCTTCAGCAGGCGTGGCAGGCTCCACAGGAAGCGCTCGGCCTTGATCGCGGTCCCGTCGGTGTCGGTGTCGAGCACCACGAAGCGGTCCTCGTCGCCCAGGGCCAGGGCGCCGTCGTGCCAGTCGGTGCCGGTCGGGACCGTCAGCAGCGCCCCGTCGCGCGCCGTGCGGCACCGGACCCGGGTCGTGCGACAGCCGTCCGGACCGTTGGGCAGGGTGATGCGGCCGGTGAGCCAACGGGACTGGCGCAGGCGGTCGGTGTCGGCGGTCAGGTCCACGACCAACCCCAGGCGTCGCAGCAGCGCCGGGTGGTCGCCACACATCGTGACGCGTTCGTGGAACTCGGGTTCGTGTGGAGGCAGGGGCGAAGCCACCGCGTTCGGATCTGGCCGACCTCGATACTCCTCCTGGGATTCGGGGCGCTCGTAGAAGCGGCGGACGCGGTGCAACTCGACGAGCATCTGTTCGAGCAGGTCCTGGCCGTCGTCGCTGGCCGCCACGACCCGATCGGCCTCTGCCCAGCCCGCCAACGTCAAGCCCGACAGCAGTTCGTCGAGTTGTTCGGTCAGTCGTGCCTCGTCGAATCCGCGACCGCCGCCGTGGGTGGATCCGGTGTGCCGGGACGTGAGTTGGGTCATCGGCTTCGAGAACGGATGCGACGACGGCGCCGGTGGGTCGATGGCGCCGTAGTACATCGTCGCCAGGTGCAGCACCTTGCCCAGGGTCGACACGTTGGCGGTGTTGAACGAGCGCCACGTGCGGGTCGACCAGTCCGGCACCTCCTGGGACACCACCGGCGTGTCCGGCCCGAACAACTGTGGCCACACCGGTGCGTCGACGCGGTCCAACAGTGGCTCGCAGTCGATCGGACCGGCCTGGTCGGACAGTTCGAAGGTGGCGTCGGCCAGCGCAGCGCCCCAGTCGTCGAAGACCGCGGCGTCGGACAGCGGATCACCGGGCTGGTCGGGCACCAGTTGCGGCGCGACGAACAGCGACACGTGGAACGTCGACCGCGGACGGACCGAGTGGGGCAGGGCACAGACGACCCAGGTCTCGGATTGCATCGCTCACTCCTCGGCTGCGAAGGCCATGCAGTAGTCGGTCCAGGCGGGGGAGGTGCCGTCCTCGGCGCCCAGGATCTCGCGGAAGGACGGATCACCGTTGGAGCCGGCCAGTTGTCGCTCGGCGGAAATCTTGACGGTGCCCGAGAAGACCAGCACCTCGACGGTCACGGTGATGGTCGCCCGGCCGATCATCTTGCCGGTGTCGAAGTGGTAGACCAACTCCATGTACAGCTCGATCGAGGCGCTGATCAACCCCAGCACGTCGACCTCACCGCGCAGGCGGAAGTAGCCAGTCAGCGAGCCCTTGTCGCCCTCCAGGCGCATGTACAGCCCCACCGCGGCCGAGATCGACCCGGACGCCACCCCGAAGTCCACCGACAACGACGCCGTTGCCTCCAGGCCCACCTCCAGCAGGTCCAGCCCATTGGGGGCAACGCGGATCAGGAACCACCCCCCACCACCCAGGCACATGACGGTGAGGCAGAACGGGCGTTCACGGCTGCAGAAGTTGAAGCCGACGGTCACGGTCTCGCCCAGGAACGGCACGTGGACGTCTGCACCCAGCGACATGTTGGACAGGTTGAACACGCCCACGGCAACGTTGGGCAACTCCAACGTGAACCCGGCCACCGCCCCTGATGGCGACACCTCCATGTAGGGCGGATCACTGAAGCCGTCGAAGGGGATCAGGTCCTTGATGGTCTCGACGAACGACAGGATCCCGAGGAACTCGATGTCGCCCAGGACGACGTCGACCTCGGGCTTGCCCGACGACCCCGCCTTGAAGAACATGTGGTCGAACGGGACCTTGATCAGTGGCTCGACCCCGAACAGCACCAGCGCGAAGTCGCGCAGTTCGGCGCTCGCGGTGACGTCGGCCGTCCCGTCGGCCGACACCTTGCCACGCACGGCCAGGACGAGGTGGTCGTGGTCGTCGATGGCCGGCGGCGGCTCCAGCACGAACATGGGGTTGGTCGCTGGCCACTGTTGCAGCCGTGGCGCCCATTCGAAGCTGAAGCCCTGCTCGAGCGTCTTGGGGTCGAAGCCGTTGACGAAGTCGAAGATGTCGGTGACCAGGTCACCTGCTGCAGCGACCGCGGCCAACGCGTCGGCCAGTTTGCGCATCTCCGTGGCGGCCTGGGGTGGCAGCAGGTCGGCCAGCGCCCGCAGGCTGGCGACCAGGTCGTCAACCTCGTCGAAGAAGTCGCCGACCTCGTCGCCGATGTCACCCACGTCCATGCCGGCGAGCGCGGTGAGGAGGTCGTCGAAGGCCTGTGCGACGGCCTGCGCCTCGGTCGCCACCTGGTTGGCCGCGGTCACCGCCTGCTGGGCCTTTGCCTGCAGGTCGGCACTCTTGTTCTGCGCGCGCTCGACCAGGGCCTGGGCCTCGTCGATCGCTGCCTGCGCCTGCGCCACG
>DATFMD010000159.1:0-5820 GCA_035267125.1 Nitriliruptoraceae bacterium
CCCAGGACCGCTTCTACACCGCCGACCACGAATGGGTGCGCGCCGACGGCGACCACGTCGTCGTCGGCATCACCGACTTCGCCCAGGACCAGTTGGGTGACGTGGTGTACGTGGACCTGCCCCCGGTCGGTTCCAGCCTCCAGGCGGGCGCACCGTTCGGTGAGGTGGAGTCGACCAAGTCCGTGTCGGACCTGTTCGCGCCGATGGACGGCACCATCCACGCCCGCAACGACGGCCTGGACGACGCCCCCGAACTGGTCAACGAGGACTGCTACGGCGAGGGGTGGTTGGTCGAGGTGTCAGTGGAGGGCGAGTTCGATCCCGACAGTGTTGACGGACTGATGGACGCTGCCGCCTACCAGGCCCACGTCGAGGCCTGATCGCGCCAGCGACTCGTGCCCCTGACCCGCGGGCCATGCTGATTCGAGCCCGGGCGGCCCGGATCGGGCAGGAATCTCACCCTCATCGACGGATTCGGGCTCACAACCCTGAAGTTGTCGTCTACCCTTGCGAAGACCGCTCGGAAACCCCTCAGCGGGCGGTCACGGAGCGCTCATGTACTGCAGCCATTGCGGCGAGACCCTGGATGACGGCGACAACTTCTGCGCCGCGTGCGGGGCACCCGTTCGTCGCCACGACCAGACCGAGGTCATCTCGCTGGACGACGACCACGGTGACGAGGTGGCGGAGGTCGTCGACCAGGACGATGTCGTCACGACGATCGCGATCGACCTGGACGGTGACGGCGACCTCGAACTGCTCGAGGACCTGCCCGCACTCGAGCCCGGCACCGGCCTGTTCGTCATCGCCAGGGGACCGCTGGCGGGTGCACGCTACGTGCTGGATCGTGACGTCACGACCATCGGCCGTCACCCCGACGCCGACCTCCTGCTCGACGACGTCACGGTGTCGCGCCACCATGCCGAGGTCCGTCACCACGGCGGCATCATGCTGCTGGTGGACATGGGCTCGCTCAACGGCACCTACGTCGGCTCGCACCGGGTCGAGGAGCACCAACTGGCCATGGGCGACCATGTCCAGATCGGACGCTTCAAGCTGATCTACGTCGCCGCCGGGGACGAGGGGCACCGATGAGTGCGCTGACCATCGGCGAGGTCCTCAAGTCCCTGCAGGAGGACTTCGACGACATCACCATCTCCAAGATCCGCTTCCTCGAGACCGAGGGTCTGATCTCGCCCGACCGCACCGATTCGGGCTATCGCAAGTTCGCCGAGGGCGACGTCGACCGCCTTGCCTACGTGCTGCGTGCGCAGCGTGACCGCTACCTGCCGCTCAAGGTGATCAAGGAAGAACTCGAACGCATCGACGCGGGCCTGGACGTGACGGGTTCCCCGACCGGCCCAGCCGCCGCAGAAGTGGCGTTGCTTCGTGGCGAGGAGGCCAGCACCGACCCCGTCGCCGACGACGGAGCGCTGCTGCCCCCGGTGGGTGACAAGCGCTACGACGTCACCGACCTGGCCGAGGCCGCCGGCATGACGGTCGAGCAGGTCGAGGCCCTGGTCAAGCACGGGCTGTTGCCGCGCGAGTCGACCCACGACGCCGGGTCGCTGCGCGTCGCGCGCCTGGCCGCGGAATTGATGAAGGCCGGGCTGGAGCCACGCCACCTGCGCATGTACGAGCAGTTCGCGGATCGCCAGATCGCCCTGATCGAGCAGTTGATCGCCCCGGTGCTGCGCCAGCGCAATCCCGAGGCCCGCACCACCGCCGTGGCCCGTGCCGAGCGCGTTGCCGAGGCCGGTGCCGCCATGAATCGCGCCCTGCTGGGCAATCACCTGCGGGACCTGCTGCACTCGTGAGACTTCCGTCATCCGGGCCCGTCCGGGCCGTTCGCCGTACAGCCGTGGCTTGGATCGCCGCCGCGGTGCTGGTGACCGGTGTCCCTGCCGTGGCGCTGGCCCAGGATCAGGACCCGGACCAGGACCAGTTCGAGACGGTGGTGGCCGACGGTGACGACGCCACCACGGTCGTCACCTTCCCGCCGACGCTGCCGTCGTCGTGGCCCGCCGCGCCGAAGGACACTGCCCGGTCCCAGATCGCCATCGACGACGTCACCGGCCAGGTACTCGCCTCCGACGAGGAGGACCTGCGTCTCGCGGTGGCCTCGACCGTCAAGTTGGTGACGGCGCTGACCGCACGTCGGCTGTATCCCCTGGACCGGATGGTGACGGCAGGTCCCGAGGCCCTGATCGAGGGTTCGACCGCCGCGATCGATCCGGGCGACACGTGGTCGGTGCAGGACCTGCTGCTGGGACTGCTGTTGCGCTCCGGCAACGACGCCGCCGAAGTGCTGGCGGCCGCCGACGGTGACCGCGAGGCCTTCATCGCCGAGATGAACGCGACCATCGCGTCGCTGGGCATCGAGGGTGCCACGGTGCTGGATCCCAGCGGGTTGGAGGACAACAACCTGATGTCGGCACGCGACCTCGCCACGATCGCCCAGGCGACCCTGGCCGACGAGGTGCTGGCCGAGATGGTGAACCTGCGGGCCGCGCCGCTGCCCTCGACCGGGGTGGTGCCCAACCGCAACCTGTTGCTGGAGCGACTCGACAACGCCATCGGGCTCAAGACCGGCACGACGGACCTGGCAGGTGCGAGCCTGGTCGGCGGGGCGGTGTGGCAGGACCGCTCGGTGATCACGGTCGTGCTGGGTGCCGTCAACGACGATGCCCGCTACGACGAGACCGAGGCGTTGATGCGGTTCGTCGACGACATCGGCACGGTGACCGTGCCCGCCGGTGCCCGCATCCGGGTGCCCGGCCGCTGGGTGGGCGAACGCTCCGAGGTGACCTTGTGGGCTCCGACCGAGGTGGTTGCGAGCACCGAGGTGGCTGCCGACGGCAGCGTTGCGGCCACCGCCGTGCGCCTGGACGGTGAGGAGGTGGCCAGCGCCGTCATGACGGTGGACCCGGCTGCCCTGGACGTCGCCGGTGACGGTCCGGTGAGCATGGGACAGGCCAGTGCTGCCGTGGTCTACGACGCGCTGCGCCAGGCCGCGGCGGTGGGGTTGGTGCCCACCGGTGAGGCCGGCGGCTGAGGCGGTACGTTGGCTGCCGAACACGCTTGGGACCGACCGGAGGAGGCGCCGATGCACCCGCTGGAACTCGTCGGTGTGCGGGTGGAGCTTCCCGCCAACCAACCCATCGTGCTGCTCAAGGAGCGTGACGGGGTGCGCTACCTGCCGATCTGGATCGGCGCGGTCGAGGCAACCGCCATCGCATTCGCCCTGCAGGGCGTCGAGACGTCACGTCCGTTGACCCATGACCTGATCGTCGACCTGTTCGAGGCCGCCGGCCACACGCTGGATGCCGTGCACATCACCGACCTGCGTGACGGCACGTTCTATGCCCAGTTGGTGCTGACCGATCGCACTGGCGAGACCATCGAGGTGTCCTCGCGCCCCTCGGACGCGATCGCGATCGCGGCGCGCCTGCCCGACGTGGCCCTGTTCAGCGTGTCGTCCGTGCTCGACGAGGCCGGGGTCGAACTGGACGAGGACGAAGACCCCGTCGAGGCCCGCCCCGAGGACCAGGTGCGCGAGTTCCGCGAGTTCCTCGACAGCGTCACCCCCGAGGACTTCCGCGAGGTCTGATCCTCCATCGTCCGCGGGCGTGCTGCGGCTCCTGTTCGGTGTGTTGCGGGTGTGGCGTGTGAGGTTGTTGACGCTGTCTGCGTCGGTGCGTAGCATGGCTGGAGTTCCACGGCTGTCGTCCGTGGTTCTTCGAGGACGGAGCAGCCATGGCCAGCGGACAGATGCGACTTGACGTCGGTGAATCCGACCCGATCGGCTATCGCGGTCCCACGGCCTGCAACATCGTCGGCATCACCTACCGCCAACTGGACTACTGGGCGCGCACCGAATTGGTCGAACCGACCGTGCAGCGGGCCGAGGGATCCGGCAGCCAACGGTTGTACTCCTTCGACGACATCGTGCGCCTGCGCGTCGTCAAGCGCCTGCTGGACACCGGTGTGTCGCTGCAACGCGTCCGGGTCGCCCTCGAGGCCCTGCAGGGTCGTGGCCACACGCTGGCCGACGTGACGTTGATGTCGGACGGGTCGCAGGTGTTCATGGTGGACGACGACGACCAGGTCATCGACCTGGTGCGTGGGGGACAGGCCGTGTTCGCGATCGCGCTGGGTCCCGTGATCGAGGAGTTGGAGGGTGAGGTGACCGCGTTCCCGACCGAACGTGCCGAACCGATCGTGCCCACCGACAGCGCCGACGACGGCCCCGACGCGGCCGCCACGTAGGCCGCCGGGCACAGATCGTTACCCTCGAACATGAAGAATCCGACGGATTCCGTCCGGATGGCCCTGCGGCAACGATGCCGAGGGACAGCAACGAGGAAAGAGCAAGCATGCGTAGGACACTCATGACGATCGCGATGGCCGTCGCGCTGGCGTTCAGCACGATGGGCATCGCGTCCGGGGCGGTCAACGACATCACGCCGAGTACCAACGACGCGAACCGCGAAGCCGGGTGGGCGCACTTCAACGTGCTCGACACGCGGATCGGTGAGGTGGACGTCGAGTTCGTCAGCACACGAAACTTTGCCTCGTGCTTCGAATTCCGCAGCGACGGGGGTGCGACGCCCGACGACCCTGTGCACTTCAATCTCGCCATCACTGACGGCTTGTGGCCGTTCCTGTGCGTGACCAACGAAACCGTCGAGCGCACCCTGACCGCGGACGAATACGTCGAGATCCGCATGGTCTTCGGGGCCGAGACCAATGAGCGCTTCGACTGGACCCGCGTCGATGTCATCGTCCTGGAGGTGGAGGACTGCCTGAGCGGGGGCTTCGCCGACTACGGGTTCCGCAACCAGGGCCAGTGCATCGCCAGCATCAAGGCGAGCTAGACGTCCGGGGTAGCCACCATCACATGCAGGGGACGAGCTTCGGCTCGTCCCCTGCGTCGTGCCAACGAGTGGCCCGCGAGCGCGCCTGCGATGTCGCGACGGGCCGGTTCAGTACTGCAGGTGGGTGACCTGGCCGCTGTAGGCGCCCTTGCCCTCGACCTCGATCGTGTGCGTGCCCGCGGTGATTGTCGTCGCGATCGTGACCACGTCACCGGAGGTGCCCGACGCGGCCGCCACGACGGTGCCGCCGGGACCTCGCAGGGTCACGGTCCACGTGTCGACCTTCTTGCCTGGGGTGGGCGGGGTCGCGACCGTGATGGTCGCCGGTCCGGCCTCGGTGTCGAAGGTGTGGACGCCGACCTTGGTGCGTCCCTTCAGTTCGGCAGCGAAGGACTCGGTGACCGGATGGGCCACCGGGTTGGCCACGGTCACCGTGACGGCGTCCTGGCCGACGTTGCCCACGACGTCCGTGGCGGACACCTGGAACGTGTGCGGGCCGTTGGCGAGCGTGCTCGTGTCGACCGCGAACGAGAAGGCACCGTCGCCGAACAGCAGTTGGCTGTCCACCACGACGTCGTCCACGGACAGGGTGGCTGCGGCATCGGTGGGCAGGTCACCCTGGTCGTCGAGCACGTGCCCCGACACGACGACCGTGCCATCAACCGAGGCCCCGTCCGTCGGCGACGTGATCGAGACCTGCGGCGCCACCTCGCCCGGCCCGTTGTCGATCGTCACCTTGCGGTCGTAGACGAAGCGCTGGTTGCCGGCGGCATCGGTGATGATGGCGCCCAGCCAGGCATCCCCATCGTCGAGTTGGGTGGTGTCGACCGTGCCGATGAACGTGTCGACGGTCGAGGCCGGGACGGCAGTGGCGACCTGGTAGCCGAAGCCCTCGATGCTGACCCGGACGTCGACGATGCCCGACGCCGGCGCCACCACGGCG
>DATFMD010000160.1:0-5592 GCA_035267125.1 Nitriliruptoraceae bacterium
GTGACGGGTGACGGCGCACCGCTGGTGACCATGCGACAACTGCGGCCCACGTTCGGTCGCACGTGGGACCCCGCCGACATCGCTCCGCTGGTGGGCCTCGACCCCGCCGACTTCCGGGCCCGGCCCCAGACCGTCAGCACCGGAACTGCGTTCCTGGTCTGCCCGCTCACCGACCACGACGCGCTGCGTCGGGCCAGCCTCGACGTCGACGCCCTGCTCGCCTTCCACGACCGCCACGACACCGACTTCTTCGAACCGTTCCTGACCGCCATGGGCGGGGCGACTGCCGACGGCGACGTGTTCTCCAGGTTGCTGTTGACGCCACCAGAACCACCCGAAGACCCGTTCACCGGATCCGCGACCGGGTGCATGGCTGCGTGGCTGTGGGCCAACGGCAACCTGGTCGACCGCACCTTCGTTGCCGAACAGGGCCACGACATGGGTCGACCCGGTCGGGCCGAGGTGACCGTCGAAGGTCCACCCGACGACATCGAGGCCGTCCGCGTGGCGGGCAGGGGCGTCGTCGTGATGCGCGGCGAGGTCGCGCTGGCAGTCGACCCGAGCACGCCCGGCACCCCGCCCGGTGCGACCTCACCCGGTGCGACCTCACCCGGTGACGGACTCGCGGCAGTGCCCGCGATTCGCTCGGCCCCGAGTGGCGTCGCCGCCTACATCGGCGAGACCGAGAAGAATCTCGACATCGGATCCATGCGTGTGACGTCGTTCGCGGAGTTCGTGGGCACGTTCGGAAGGGCAGACGCCGGCACGGCCATGGCAACGGCGGTCGAACAGTTCTTCACGAACGGTGGCCAGACCGCCGTCATCGCCCCGGCGAAGGCAGATCCCGACGCGCATGCCGACGCTCGCAGAGAGATCGCCGACACCGCGGCCGACCTGCTCGTGTTGCCGACCGATGGCGGGGCCGACCTGCCACGTCGCCTGGTCGACGACGCCATCGCGTGGGCCGAGGACGTGGGCGTGCTGGTGCTGGTGGACCCGTTGGCCGCATGGAGCACGGCGGCAGCGGTGGCGGCCGGGCCATTGCCCACCAGCGCCGCGGCCGCCATGTGGTTCCCCCGCGGGATCGATGACCACGGTGAACCGGTGTGCCTGACCGGGGCGATCGCGGGCGTGGTGGCCCGCTTCGATCGCAGCCATGGCGTGTGGAAGGCCCCGGCCGGCCTGGAAGCACGCATTCGAGGCGCAACCCCGGCGCTGCCGCTGGGGTCGGACCACCTCGACGACCTGACGGCCGTCAACGTCAACGGCCTGCGCACGGTGGGGGGCAGCCTGGTCGTGTGGGGTGCGCGCACGTCGTCGCTGGATCCCGAGTGGCGCTACGTGCCCGTCCGGCGCACGGCCACCTGGATCGAGCGCAGCATCGCCACGTCGCTGGACGGGCAGGTGCCCGGCCCGGTCGACGATGGCGTCATGGCCAACGTCCACCGACGCGTGAGCGACTTCATGATGACGACGTTCCGCAGTGGCGCGCTGTCCGGGTCGCGGCCCGACGCCGCATTCTTCGTGCGCTGCGACCGCACCACGACGACGCCAGCCGACATCGACGAGGGCCGCATGGTGGTCCAACTCGGCTTCGCGCCCCTGCGCCCCGCCGAGTTCGTCGTCGTGACGATCACCGTCCACACCGCCCACGACTGACCCGGACGCCAGAAGCGCCCGACGTCGGTCACCCGACCGGCCTCGACCGGGCCTGGCCGGCCCACCCCACCATCCGGTGAACGCGCCACACACCTGCACGGCCGGTGACCACCTGACCACCGCCGGACTTGCGACTGAGGTTAGGGCAACCTAAACTTGCGGCTCGACCCCGGTGTCGCACCCATCGCGCCCGACACACCCGGATGGACCCGCATGATCGTCTGCCACTGCAACGTGGTCTCCGACCGCGACATCCATGCTGCCATCGATGACGGCGCCAACGAGCCCTGCGCCCTGGCATCGGCCTGCGGGGTCATGGCCAACTGTGGCGGATGCCTGCCCACCGTCCGGCGGTTGTTGACCGACCGGGGCTGCCCCCCCGACCTCAGCGTCACGGTGCGCACCGTCCGGGAAGCGCTCGGCCTGGCGCCCGTCGCCGCTCCCGTGTTGGCGAGTTCCGCCTCCGCCTGAGTCCCGCAGACACCCGGCAGCGCCGATCTCGACACGACGCATCCCCGATGTCGGCACGACCCATGCCGGATCCCGGCACGATGCGTCCCCGATCCCGGCACGATGTAGGGTGTCGCCAATTGCTGACAGGAGTCCACATGCGAGGTGACCCCGAGGTCATCGAGATGCTCAATGCCCACCTCACCTTCGAACTGACCGCCACCAACCAGTACTTCCTGAACGCCAAGATGCTCGACAACTGGGGACTGCCCGGACTGGCCTCGCTGTTCCGCGAACGCTCCTTCGACGAGATGCGCGACGTCGAGGAACTCATCGACCGGATCCTGTTCCTCGATGGCCACCCCAACCTCCAGCGTCTCAACACCGTCGAGGTCGGCGAGACGCCCCTGGAGATGATGGAACTCGGACTGGCACTGGAGACGACGGCGGTGTCCAGCCTGAACGAGGCGATCGAGTTGGCGATGGCCAAGCATGACCACGGCACGCGGGAACTGCTGGCCGAGATGCTCACCGAGGAGGAAGAACACCTCGACTACTTCGAGGCGCAACTCGACCTGGTCGAGCGTGTCGGCATCAAGAACTACCTGGTCCGCTACGCCACCCCTGAGTCCACCTGAGCGCCGGCGCTCGTTCACGCAGCCGCGCTCGCGCGCGATCGACGTGGATCAGCGATGCTGCCCGTCCGCGTCGTCCCATGGCCTGAGCGGGATCGACCCGTCGCTGGCATGCAGGTCCGCATGCAGTTGCTCGTGCAGCCGGTCATGGGCGACCCGGGCGACCTCCTGGTCGTCGAGCAAGTGCTCCGACGACAGGTCGATGCGCGACACGTGCTGGGTCGTGGGGCCGCCGCCGACGTCGAAGGACCGTGCGTGCGCGATCGCCGCGGCAGCGTCGGCATCGAGGTGGGCATGCTGGGCCAGGTGGGCCTCCCAGTCCTGCAGGCGCACGTACTCGGTGAACGTCGCCGGATCCTCGGCGTGGCGGAACAGCGACCACGCCAACGCCCCGGTGCGCAGTCGGTGACGACGCAGCGTCCGCATGGCGTCGAACCACTCGGGCAGCGTGTCCAGGTCCACCTTCCACCGGGTCGCCACGATCAGCGGTGACCCGGGCAGTTGGCTGGCGTGGCGGGGCACCGAGAAGTCGTCGGGGCTCATGGGTGGGCGAATCTCTCCGAGCACGGGCATGTTGATGCGATGTGCCACCAGGCCCAGCGCCACGGTCGCGATCGACAGGACCCCGACGGCGTTGGCAGCGCCCACGACCTCCGCCAGCGAGCCCGCGACGATGGCGGCGATCGGCTGCATCCCCAGCGCCGCCAACAGGTACACCGACATCGCCCGGCCCCGCACCCACCTGGGGGCCACGACCTGCACGATGGTGTTCATCGTCGTCACCGTCCACACCCAGGTCAGCCCGGCGACGAAGAGCAGCGCCGCCGAGGCCACTGGCGTGCGCGACACGAATCCGAACACGATGCCGGTGACGCCGTTCAGGGCGATCGCCACGGGCAGGATCAGGCGGACCCGCGTCCTGACCCGTTCCCGGCTCAGCGCACCCATCAACGACCCTGCGCCGAACACCCCGAGCAGGAAGCCGAAGCCCTCCGGTCCCATCGACAGGTCGTCGCTGACGACGTTGGGCAGCAGGGTCTGGAACGACGTGGCGGTGAGGTTGAACACGGCCGTGACGACCACGACGAGCATGACGGCGCGGGTGAAGCGAACGAATCGAAGCCCGATGCGGGTCGACTGCCACACCCCGCCACTGCTGCGATCCGCCGATCCCAGTGTCGGCAGGCTGACCAGGACGCCGATCACGGCGAGGTAGCTGAGGGCGTTGAGCCCGAAGGCGACGTCGGCGGCCCCGGCGGCCACGAACGCCCCACCGATGGCGGGACCCACCGCGCGCGCCACGTTGAACGATGCCGAGTTGAGCGACACGGCGGCCGAGACCAGGTCCTCGTCCACCAGGTCGGGCACCAGGGTCTGGATCGCGGGCAACGAGATCGCGGTCCCCATGCCGACCCCGAACGTCAGGGCCAACAGCAGGACCGGCGTCAATTCGTCCTGCCACGTGGTCACGGCCATGACCGCGACCGCCAACGACGCGATCACCTGCCCGATCGACGCCATGATGCGTCGGTCGAACTGGTCGGCCAGCGCGCCTGCCGGCAGCGTCAGCAGCAGGCGCGGCAACGTCATCGACGCGGTGACCAGTGCCACCATGAACACCGACCCGGTCAGCTCCAGCATGAGCCACGGGGCCGCCGTCATCTGCAGGAACGTGCCCAGGTTGGACACGAGGAACGCCAGCCAGATGCGGCGGTACTCGGGCACTGCCAGTGGGGCGAACGTCGACGGTCGGACCGGGTCGTTGGCCGGAGAGGAACTCACGCGGACATCCCCGTGGTCGGAGGGTGGGTGCAGGAGTGATGGACGGGGGCCATGGTGACGGCAGCCGGGCGCGTCATGGACGCCACCTACCGGTTGGCGGCCTGGCCGAACACGGTGCCGAGCACGTCGTCGAGTCCGCCGCCGGAGCCGGCGGCACCACCGAGTTGGCCGAGCACCTCACCGACGACGTCACCCATCCCGTCGCCCGCCGCTCCCGGGCTGGCACTGCTGGTCGCGCCGCCACCGCCCAGCACACCACCCAGCACGTCTCCGAGCCCGCCGCCGCCCGTGACGCCACCCAGCACCCCACCGAGGATGTCGCCGAGGCCACCGCCGCCGCCACCGGTCCCACCGCCCAGGACGCCACCCAGGATGTCTCCGAGTCCGCCACCGCCCGTGCCGCCGGACGACGTGGCGCCCCCTGCCATGCGACGTGCCAACCACGCCATGACCAGGGGCGCCAGCAGCGGCAGGACGCGGCTGACCATCCCGCCGGCCGGGCCACCCACCGCAGCCTGCAGTTGCTGTTCGACGTCACCACGTTGGTCGCCGAGCACGTGGCCGACGATCTTGTCACCGTCGGCCGGGTCGACCCGACTCGTCGGGTCGTCCTGGTCGAGCAGGGCGGCGTCGTGGTCACGAACGGCCGCGGACAGCTGGGGACGCAGCGACGGGTTCGCGGCCTCGCCCGTGACACCGGCCAACAGGGCAGGCAGTGCGGCCTCGGCGGCCTCACGCGCGGTGGCCTCGTCGGTGCCCAACTGCGCCGCGAGCGCGGACAAGGAGATCTGGGACAGGATCTCGTCTGTGGCGGCCATGGCTGCTCCGTTTCCGTGGTGGGGCGACCCCGAAGGTCGCCATCGCAGTCCAGCCCAGACTAGGACCCACCGAACCGCGACTGGTGACCGATCGAGCGAAGGGGGCCGGGGTCGCTCAGGACATGACCGGCAGCCACGGCGCGCGGGTGTGCTCGTACGCCGCGATGTCGTCAGCCCGTTGCATGCTCAGTCCGACGTCGTCGAGTCCGTTGAGCAACTTGTGCTTGGTGTGGGCGTCCACCTCGAAC
>DATFMD010000161.1:0-4749 GCA_035267125.1 Nitriliruptoraceae bacterium
GGGCAGGGCCTGGACGACGGGGTCGAACAGGGCTCGCAGGCGCGCGACGACGATGAGGTGATCACGCAACCGCCCGGTCTCGTCGTCGAAGCGGGCGATCTCGGCGGGTTCGCGACCCAGCGTCTTGACGACCAGCGCCGCGTCGAAGGACTCGTGGGCGACTTCGGCAACGTCGCCGCGCGTGGACTGGGCTTGCCCTGCGGCGGCCCGCATCCGCCGCGAGAAGAAGAAGTTGGCGAACCCGATGAGGGGGCCCACGACGAAGCCGATTGCCGCCAGGAACGGGTCCTTGACCACCAGCAGCACGGCGGTGATCACGAGCATGACCGTCGCGGCAAGTGCCATGGGCAGCGGTGCCGCGACGAAGGCCGCCGTCTCGACATCCGAGGAGGCGTTCGACAACAGCGTCCCCGCGGCATGTCGACGATGCCACGGCAGCCCCAACGCCAGGTAGCGGCGCGTCACTGCACGCCGGTCGCGGGCCTGGAGCATGTACTGGGACATGTAGGCGCCGTAGCGGCGCCCGACGACGCCGACGGCCTTGGCCAGCGCCACCGCCATGAACACGCCTGCCGCGACCATGGCCGCGCGGACCCTGCCGGCATCGTCTGCGATCAGGACCCGGTCGGTCAGGTCGCCCAGCACCAGGGACGACACGACGGTCATCACGCCGTAGAGCACCGCCCCGACGCCACCGACCATGAATCCACGGGGCGCGCGTCGCAACTGCCGCGCGATCAGCGCGAGGCCGTCCCCCCGTGGGGGGGACGCATCGGACGACTGCGGGCTGGACACGCGCATGGCCTGTGGATCGAGGGGTCGTGACAACGAGCGGCCACGGTATCCACCGCTGGATCGTGTCTCGCCGCGGCAGCCGCGAGGGTTGCGCGCGACCCGGGTTCGTTCAGCGCTGGTCGAACTCGGTGGTCCACCCGGTGCCGTCGCAGTTCTCGCACCGGTGCCCGAACGACTCGAGCAGGCCGTGGCTGACGTTCTTCCGCGTCATCTGCACGAGGCCGAGGCGTGACACCTCCGACACCCGCGTCTTGGTCCTGTCACGCAGCAGTTCGTGCTTGAGCCTGGCCACGACCTGCTCCTGGTTGGCCTTCTGGAGCATGTCGATGAAGTCGATGACGATGATGCCACCCATGTCCCGAAGCCGCAGTTGGCGCACGATCTCCTCGGCGGCCTCGAGGTTGGTCTTGAACACGACCTCCTCGAGGCTGGTCTTGCGCGACCCGGTGTACTTGCCGGTGTTGACGTCGATGACCTTCATGGCCTCGGTGGACTCGATGATCAGGTACCCACCGGACGGCAGCCACACCTTGCGTGACAGCGCCTGGCGCAACTGGTCGGTGACGTTGTAGGCGTCGAACAGCGGCGCGAAGCGAGGCCGTTCGACCTCCTCGCCGGCATCGGGGTGCTCTCGCTCCCAGCGTGCTGGTCCGTACAGGGTCACCTTCTCGGCCTCGTCCTCGGTGACCTCGCCGAGGTATTCCGCGACCGCGTCGTAGACCTCGGGGTCATCGATGATGGCGCCTTCGTAGTCGGCGCCGAAACTGTCTCGCACGACCTTGACGTGCAGTGCAGGCTCCTCGTACACGGGAGTGAGCGCCTTGGCACCGTCCGCGCGCTCCTCGATGCGTTCCCAGCGCTTGAGCAGGCGCGTGAGGTCAGCCTCCAACTGCTCGCCCGGGATGTCCTCGGCGTTGGTGCGCACGATGACGCCGTGCTCGGATGGCTTGACCTGCTTGATGGCCTTGCGCAGACGATCTCGCTCGCGATCGGTCAACTTCCGCGAGATCCCGAAGACGGTCGAGTTCGGGGCCAGGACCGTGTAGCGGCCCGCGAGGGACAGTTGCATGGTCAGGCGCGGTCCCTTGGTGCCCATGGCGTCCTTGGTGACCTGCACCAACACCTTCTGGCCGGGCGCCAGGGCATCCTCGATCCGGGGACTGGTCCCCTCCTCGATGTCGAGGTCGTCGTAGAGCACCTCGCCGGCGTACAGCACCCCGTTGCGGCCCCGTCCGATGTCGAGGAACGCGGCCTCCATGCCCGGCAGGACGTTCTGCACCCGCGCCATGTAGATGTTGCCGACAAGCGTCGTCGCCGACTTGTCGGTGACGTGGTACTCGACCAGGGTGCGGTCCTCGACCACGGCGATCTGCGTCCGCGTGTCATCGACCGACACGAGCATGGTCTTGGGCGGGCCATCGCGCAGGGCCCGCCGCACGTCTTCCGACACGCCCTGGACGTTGCGGCGCCCGTTGTTGCGGTTGCGACGAGCATCCAGCCGCGTACTGCCGCCACGGTTGCCCCCGTTGCCGCCCCTGGATCCCTTGTTCTTCTTCTTGTTCTTGCCGTTGCCACCACTGGACGAGCCGCCCTTGCCCTGCTGGGTGCCCTTCGAGGATCGGGCGCCACGCCTGCCACCCTTGCCGCCACCGGAGGAGGCACCCTGGTCGGTGCCATCGCCACTCGACCCGGCGTCCTTCCCACTGCCGCGCCCTGCGGTCGTGCCCCCGTCGCGCGAACCGTCCTTGCCGGTGCTGTCCTTGCCGGTGCTGCCCTTGCCCCCCCTGCCCTTGTCGTCCTTGCCCGTGTCGTCCTTGCCGCCCTTGACGGCGTCATCGGAGGTGGCGGTGTCACCGGAGGCAGCCGGACGGCCACCAGCGTCGTTGGCTCGCCCCCGTCCCCGACGGCCCCGGCGGCGACGCCGGGACCGGGAGGACCCACGGGAGTTCTGGGCCCCGCCATCGGCGGGCGCCTCGGTGTCAGGGTCGGGATTGGTGTCCTGGGACGTGGTGCTGTCGGTCACTTTGGGGGCTCGATGCGGTCAGGCGGCCTCCGCGTGACGGTCCGGATGCAACTGGTTGACCTGCTGTGACAGCGCCTCGGTGATCCCGTCCTCGTGCACCAGTCCCTGCGCCAGGCGGCTGTACAGCCGCGGTTGTGGCAGGGGTTGTGATGACGCGGACAGGTCGTCGAGGGCGGACTTGAGGTCGGTGGGTCTGATGGTCGGGCCGTCATTGCGAAGCACCACGCGAAGAATGGGTGCGGTCATGTCACCGTCGGCACCGGCGAAGGTTGCGTGCGACACCAGGGGTGGTCGCACGTCCAGGATGCGGTCGCCCTTGGGGCGATGACGCACCACCTCCACCGACTCCGACGCCACCAGGGCGTCGGCACGGTCGGAAAGATCGATGAGGAAGTCGCCGCACTGCTCGGCGGGCATGCCCGGCCAGGCGACTTCCCAGAGCGTGGCGCGCAGGTGGCCCGACAGGCGTCGGGCTCCCTCGGCCACGGTGACGTAGGTCAGGATGTCCATGCCCGTGGGCATGGCCGTCGACAGTCGCGCCAGTCCCGAGGACGGCTCGATGTCGGTGGCAAACGTGAGTTCTGCGTACTCACCGGTGGAGGCGTAGCCCACTGGCAGGGCGTCGGGAAACGACACCTTGGCGTGGGGCGTGAAGCCCTCGGAGTAGGCGATGGGCAACTGGGCACGACGCAGGCTGCGCTCCCACACCGAGGTGAGGTCGCGTGCGGACAGGAAGCGGACCCGTCCGAGCTTGGTGTAGCGCACCCGCAGTCGTTGCATCCCGGTCAGCCTCCCAGTCGCGCAGGAGCGGTGGGCAGGGTCTCGTCGCCGCCCAGGGGCCCCTGCGTGAAGATGGGCAGGGTGGGCCCACCTCGGGTCTCGGGGTTGGTGTAACCGGTGTCGTGGTTGATGTCGAGGCCCGGGCACACGCCACAGTCGTAGCAGGGGATCCAGCGGCAGTCGTCGAGGTCCTTCTCGACCAGGGCGTCCTGCCAGTCCTCCCACAGCCACTGCTTCTCGAGCCCCGAGTCGAGGTGGTCCCACGGGAACGCCTCGTGCTCGTCGCGGTCCCGGTAGGAGTACTCGTCGAGCGTGATCCCGGTGTCGGCCAGGGCCTGGCGCCACTGTGGCAAGGTGTCGGACTCGTGCCAGCCGTCGAAACGCGCACCCAGGCGCCAGGCGCGTTCAACCACGGCCGCCGTCCGGCGGTCACCGCGGGCCAGCAGGCCCTCGATCACGCCTTCCTGCGGATCGTTGGTCCGCAGCCGCAACCCGTGGTACGGCTTGATGATCTCGAGCACCAGGTCCAGCTTGCGCTGGATCTCCTCGGGCGTGTCCTGGGCCACCCACTGGAACGGGGTGTGGGGCTTTGGCACGAAGCCGCCGACCGACACCGTCACCTTGTTCTTGCGACCGTGCTTCTGGGCGATCTTGTAGACCTCGATCCCCATGTTGGCAATTGCCTCGACGTCCTCGTCGCGCTCGGTGGGCAGGCCCACCATGAAGTAGAGCTTGATGTGGCGCCAGCCGTTCGAGAAGGCCATCTCGGCCGTGCGGAGCATGTCCTCCTCGGACACCATCTTGTTGATGACCGCCCGCATGCGTTCGCTGCCTGCCTCCGGAGCGAAGGTCAGGCCGGTCCGGCGACCGTTGCGTGCCAGTTCGTTGGACAGGGTCACGTTGAAGGCGTCGACGCGCGTCGACGGCAACGACAACGAGGTGGTCGTGCCCTCGTAGTTGTCGGCGAGATCACGGGCGATGGCGCCGATGTCGGCGTGGTCGGCCGACGACAGGCTCAGCAGGCCCACCTCCTCGAACCCGGTGTCGGCGACACCCTCGGTGACCATCTTGTGGATCGTCTCGGGGCGACGTTCCCGCACCGGCCGCGTGATCATGCCCGCCTGGCAGAAGCGACAGCCACGCGTGCAGCC
>DATFMD010000162.1:0-3702 GCA_035267125.1 Nitriliruptoraceae bacterium
CAGATCGCCGTCGACGCCATCTCCGAGGCGGTACCCGATGTCCACATCGTGACCGCTGCACTGGATCCAGAACTCGACGACAACGGCTACATCGTCCCCGGGCTGGGCGATTTCGGTGATCGACTGTTCGGTACACCCCACTGAGCTTCGCGGTCACCGCACACGCCGCGACCAGCCACCGACCCGCCCGCCGGGCACATCTCCTCGCCGGGTAGCCTTGCATGTGCCACGGGCACCGTGATCACAGACCTCGAAGGGATCGTCGTGGGTTTCCAGGACCGCATGAAGGCGTGGTTTCGCGGCGAGCCTTCGGCTCGGAAGCGCGGTCCCTCACCCTCCACGAATCCCGCGAACCGTGCAGCCACGGCCGAGATGGGTGACTTCATCACGGGGCGCGCAGGTGTCGAGGGATTCCTCGAACCGGCGACCACCATCTATCCCATGACCTTGCTGCTGGTGGCGGGCGACGGCGAGTACCTGCGCCGTCCCGTGGCCGACCGCGGTCATGCCCAGAAGGTGTGCGAGGACCATTCGATTCCCCTCTACGACGCCGCCAAGGTGGGCTACCCCCGTCGCATGCGTGACTACGAACGCGGGATCCGGGGGGAGGCAGTGTCGCTGGACGACCTGCCGCCGTGGCCCGACGACGACGAGTAGGTCACCAACGCCACGCACGGCGACATCCCATCCGCAACGGCCGCCCACTTCGTCATCGCGGCCCGACCTGCGGCACGTCCTGCCACGTCACCCCGTCACGAAGGACCCGATCGCATGACTGCCACCATGCTCGCTGCCAGGCTCCATGCACCCGACCCCGACCCGTCTCGTGCCGACCTGCGGATCGAGGCAGTGGCGGCGCCCCTGCCGGAACCCGGGCAGGTGGTCGTCGACGTCGCCGCGTGTGGCGTGTGCGCGTCCGACCTGCACGTCGTCCAGGGCATCACGCCGGCGGGCCACTTCCCGCTCACGCTTGGTCACGAGGCGGCAGGAACGGTGTCATCCGTCGGCGACGGAGTGACGCAGTGGCAGGTCGGCGATCGCGTGATCGTGCCGGCCGGTCGCACCTGTGGCACGTGCGCGATGTGTCGGACCGGCCGCGACAACCTGTGCGAGACGACCCAGGTGCTGGGCGTGGACGTGGACGGCGCCCAGGCCGGCGCCGTCGCGGTTGCAGCGGGCCTGCCGTTGCCGATTCCCGGCCACGTGCCGTTCGCACAGGCCGCCATCCTGGCCGATGCGGTCGCGACCCCGTACCACGCCCTCAAGCGGGGCGGTGTCGGGGACGGCATGGTGGCCGTGGTCGTCGGGATGGGCGGCCTGGGCTTCCACGCCGTCCAGTTGGCGGTCCTCGCCGGAGCCGACGTGGTGGGCATCGACACCGACGAGGTTGCCCTGGAGCGGGGACGCCGGGCCGGCGCCGTCGCGGTCGTCGACGCCAACGCCGACGACGCGGTCGCCCAGGTCCTGGCCGCCACCGACGGGGGCGCCGACGTGAGCTTCGAGTTCGTGGGCAGCCCGGCAACGGTGGCGTTGGCCAGTCGCGTGCTGCGACCCGGTGGACGTGCGACCCTGGTCGGCATCGGCCGCGACCGGCTGACCGGTCCCCCGCTGGGACTGTTCGTGTCGCGTGAGCAGGAGGTGGTGGGCTCGTTCGGCGCGACCATCGCCGACGTCAACGAACTGGTCGACCTGGTCGATGCGGGGCGGCTCGACCTGTCCCAGTCGGTGTCGCACACGTTCGGCATCGAGGACGTGCCGACGGCGCTGGAAATGCTGCACACGCGCGAGGGCAACCCCCTGCGCATCGTCATCGACCATGCTCGCTGAGGACCAGGCCCCAGTACGGCCGAGGTCAGACCACCCGGGCACCCAGTACAGCCGAGGTCAGACCACCCGGGCGACGGCACGGGCGACCAGGTCGACGTTGTCCTCGGTCACCCCGGCGACGTTCATCCGGCTCGACGGAATCGTGTAGACGCTGTGCTCGCGTTGGAGTGCCGTGACCTGGTCAGGCGTGAGCCCCAGGAACGAGAACATGCCGCGTTCGTGCTCGACGTAGTCGAACTCGGTGCCGCCGGTCGTCTCGCGCAGCCGGGCACTGAGCAGGGCGCGCAGCCCGTTCAGGCGCGTGCGCATGGTGGCGACCTCCTCCTCCCATGACGTGGTCAGGTCGGGATCGCCCAGGATGGTCGCCACGATCGAGGCGCCGTGGGCCGGCGGCATCGAGTACAGCTCGCGGGCGATGTTGGCCATCTGGCTCGTCTGGGTGGCGGCGACCTCGGCGGTGCGTGCCACGGCCATCGCCAGGCCGGTGCGTTCGCGATACAGCCCGAAGTTCTTCGACGCCGAGTAGGCGACGATCAGTTCGGGGACGCGTTCGGCCAGCAGCCGGATGCCACGGGCATCGGCGTCCAGCCCTTCGCCCAGCCCGTGGTAGGCGAAGTCGACGAACGGGGTGAACCGGCGCTCGGCGGCGACCTCGATGAACTCGTCCCACTGCGTCGGGGACAGGTCCGCACCGCACGGATTGTGGCAACAGCCATGGACGAGCACGACATCGCCGGGCCCGCGTTGGCGCACCACCTCCATCATCGCGTCGAACTCGAGCGAGTGGGTCGACTGGTCGTAGTAGGGGTACTGGCTGATCGCCAGGCCAGCAGCACCCAGCAGCGGGATGTGGTTGCCCCAGGTGGGGTTCGGCGCCCACAGTGGGGCGTCGTCCAGAGCGCGCAGCAGCATTCCGGCCAGCACGCGCAGCGCGCCGGAGCCCCCGGTGGTCTGGACCGCTCCGACGCGGTTGTCCACCACGGCAGGGTGGTCGGGCCCCAGCAGCGTGACGACAATGCCCGACAGGAAGTCGGGATCGCCCGGCGGCGGCACGTACCCCTTGGTCGCCTGGTCGGCCAGCACCCGCTCCTCGGCTGCCCGGACGGCGGCGAAGACCGGCGTCGTGCCCCGTGCGTCCTTGTACTGGCCGACGCCGAGGTCGACCTTGTCCGGGTTGGGGTCGTTGCGGCAGGCCACGATCGTGCCCAGGATCGGATCGGCCGGCAAGGACTCGAGTCGCTCCAACACGCCAACAGCCTTCCGGTCGAGGGACTTCGATCTGCCTGCAACCTAGCGTTGCGGCCCTGATGCAGGCTGCCCGCCGTCGGCGGCGACGGCGGGCAGGTGCAGCACACGGTTGGCTGGTCAGTCCTCCTCGGTCACCGTGACCGAGTTGATGACGACGTCGTCGACGGGACGGTCACCGCGGCCGGTGGCCGTGGTCGCGATCGAGTCGACGACGTCCAGGCCGTCGATCGCGGTGCCGAAGACCGAGTACTGGGGCGGCAGTCCGTAGTCCGTGTGCATGATGAAGAACTGCGATCCGTTGGTGTTGGGACCGGCGTTGGCCATGGCCAACGTGCCCTTCTTGTAGCCGTGCGAACGAGACGCATCGAGTTCGTCGGCGAACTTGTAGCCCGGGCCACCCGTGCCGGTGCCGGTCGGGTCACCGCCCTGGATCATGAAGCCCTCGATCACACGGTGGAAGATGACGCCGTCGTAGTAGCCGTCGCGAGCGAGGAAGACGAAGTTGTTGACGGTGTTGGGGGCCTGCTCCGGGAACAGGTGCACGGTGATGTCACCGTGGTTGGTGGCGATGACCGCCTTGTAGGTCTTGTCGGTGTCGATGTCCATCTCGGGCGGGGACGCGTACTG
>DATFMD010000163.1:0-6813 GCA_035267125.1 Nitriliruptoraceae bacterium
GGCCACCACGTATGCCATCCCCGTCATCCCGGTTGCGATCAGGCCGGCCACGAGACCGGGCATCGGCGCCACCACCTGGCGCACCAGCAGACCCGTGGCCAGTCCGGCGACCGCCGGGATCACGAGTCGCCCGCGTGTGGATCCGGCTGCACGCGGGACCATCGTGGTCCGCGCGATGACCGCCCGGCGCAGTGCCCGCCACTCCACCCAGGCACCGACTCCGGCGCCGGCCGCAAGGCCAACCGCTCCCAGTCGCAGGGGTCCGGACCCGTCCGAGGAGCGCAGTTCGGCGGGTACCGGGCGCCAGGCCGGCAGCGAACCGGGATCGAGCAGGGTGATCGAGCCGTCGACGATCCCGAAGCGGTCGAGTTGCAACATCAGGACGGCACCGACCACGACCGACACCGTCACGCGCAGCACCGAGATCCGGGCGGGTGAACGGGTGTCTCCCATGCCGTAGAGCAACGACTGCAACAGGCGTGACGACGTCGTGGCCACCAGCCCGATGGAGAAGGTGCCCAGGACGAGCCACACGGCCTGGGACACCTGCGCGTCGAAGGCGCCCGTTCCCCACAGTGCCCCGACGAGCAGGTCGCCGACCGCGAGGTAGATGATCGTGGACCCGACGACCCAGAACCCGACACGGCCCAGTCCGTCGTCGATGCGATGGTCCAGGGCGCCCACGTCGCTGGCATCCATGGACGACAGGTCGGGCAGCTCGGCGGCCGCGATGCTCATCCCGAACAGTGACACCGGGAGCAGGTACAGCTGCTGGGAGTAGTACAACAGCGACACCGCACCCGTCGCCAGCAACGAGGCGAGCAGCACGTCGACGTAGGTCGCCAACTGGACCACGCCGCGTCCGGCGATGACAGGTCCCGCCGCGCGCATCACCTGGCGGACCCCGGGAATGGTCCGCGACAGGCTGGGGCGCAGGTTCGGTTCGAGACGACGCACCGATGGGATCTGCACGACCAGTTGGGCCAGCCCGCCCACGAGCGTGCCGATGGCGAGCGCGACGGCAAGCTGCTGCAACTGCGACTCGCTGGCGGTCGCGGGGTTCCACATGTCGGGCAACAGCATCACGGCACCCGCCACCAGCGCCATGATCTGGACCAGGTTCCACAGGACGGGGGCGAAGTAGGACAGGAAGAAGCGTCGGTGCGAGTTCAGGATCCCGAGGCACCAGGCCGACAGCACGAGCAGGCCGATGCCGGGGCTCACGATCTGCATCAACTGGATGGTCAGTTCACGCTTGGGACCCTGGAACCCGGGCGCGACGATCGTCGTCAGGGGTCCGGCGAACACGACGGCGACCAGCGAGATGACCCCGGCGACCACTGCCAACAGGCCCAGGACCGCGCCAGCGACCTTGCTCGCCTCCTCGTGGCGCTCCTGGTCGATGAGCCGGGTGTAGACCGGGATGAACGAGGCCGAGAGCACGCCCTCGCCAAGCAGGTTCTGCATCATGTTGGGGATGCGAAACGCCACGTTGAAGGCGTCGGCGATCCCGCTGGCACCGAAGAAGTGACCGAACACCCGGGTGCGGACGAGGCCGGACAGGCGCGATGCGAGGATGCCCGCCGCCACAAGGTTGGACCCGCGCCGGTCGGAGACCGCGCTGGGGGTGCCGGCCACATCGGCACCCCGGGGCAGCGATCGATCGGGGGAGTGGTCGTCGTTGCCGCCTGGCTGGGATGCCCCGGGGTCGTCCGGGGTGGTCATGACGATCCGTCGCCACGATCGGGCAGCGAGCCAGTCACGTCCCACTCGAGGTCGCCGAAGAAGGCGGCGGCCTCGTCCGGCACGCCCCGGTGGCGCATGTCGGCCAGTTCGGTCCCCAGGTCCACGTCCAGGTCGAGTCGCGCAAGTCGGCGATACAACTCGGCGTCGGCACGCGCCCCGGCCAGCGTCGCCGCCAGGCGCGCGGCACCCCGGACGGTCACGTCCCAGTCCTCGGCGGCGTCGGGCACGTCCTCGAGGTGGCCGTAGTGCGACAACACGGCAGCCGTGGACTTGGCCCCCCATCCGGGCAGGCCGGGAATGCCGTCGGCGGTGTCGCCGACCAGCGCCAGGTAGTCGGGCACCGACTCCGGCGCCACCCCCAGGCGCGCCACGACGCCGTCCTGGTCGAACTCTCGCCGCCGCATGCGGTCGACCTGCACCACCCGGCGACCCGACACGACCTGGCCGAGGTCCTTGTCGGGCGTGAGGATCCTGACCTGGTCGACGTCGCCGGCCCAGCGCACTGCGGCGGTGGCCAGGGCATCGTCGGCCTCGTGACGGTCCATCGACCAGACCGTGAACCCCAGGGCCGCGACCGCCTCCTCGACCAGGTCGAACTGCGCCAGCAGTTCTGGTTCGATCCCGCTGCCGTCCTTGTAGCCCGGGAAGACGTCGTTGCGCCACGACTCGATGGGGTTGTCGAAGGCCACGGCGAGGTGGGTCACCTGTTCGTCGGGGTCGCCGAGCAGGGCCAGCAGGGAGCGGGCCACACCGACGGTGGCCTTGACGTCCCGGCCCGCGGCAGTGCGCGACGGACCGGGGCTGAAGTGGGCACGGAACAACTCGAACGTGCCATCCACGAGATGCAGTCGCACGACGCGATCCCCTTGTCGGTTGGCATCATCCTTCGCACGCGTCGACCTTAGTGCCTCGGGCCACGGGGGTCGGCGCCCGTGGACGTCGGGGTCGGCGCCCGTGGACGTCGCGTTGGACCCCATCCGATGTCGCTGGCCGCGGATAGGGTCGCTGCCGATGCCTGCACTGACTGCCGTGCCACACGACCCGGGGCCGATGCGTTGGGCACTGCCGCCTGCACGCTCCGCCGACGCCAACGACGTGGTGGGTGTCGGCGCCGATCTCGAACCGGCCACCATGGTGGCCGCCTACCGGGACGGCATCTTTCCATGGCCGCACGACGACCTGCCGCTGCCGTGGTTCTCGCCCGACCCGCGGGCAGTCATCGTCTGCGGCGGCGTCCACGTGTCGCGGTCACTGCGACGGACGCTTCGCCGCAGCGGGTGGACCACGACCGTCGACCGGGCATCGAGGCAGGTCATCCGGGGATGCCGTGATCGGCCCGGTGAGGGGACGTGGATCACCGACGAGATGGCAGCAGCCTATGACCGCCTCCTCGACCTGGGCTGGGCACACACCGTCGAGGTCTGGGACGGCGCGGACCTGGTCGGCGGCATCCATGGCCTGCTGGTTGGCGGGGTCTTCACCGGCGAGTCGATGTTCCATCGGGCATCGGATGCCTCCAAGGTCGCCCTGTTGGATCTCGTGACGCGACTGGGGGATGCGGGTGGGCTGCTCCTGGATGCCCAACTGATGACACCGCACCTCGAGTCGATGGGCGCTCATCCCTGGCCTCGGGAGCGCTTCCTGACAGCCCTGGCAGCGGTGCGCGACGACGACGTCCGACTGGTGACCGACGAGCGGCCCGTTGAGCGGCTGTCGTGAGCCGGGTTCAGGTGACGTGCAGTGCCCGAGCAGGTCACCGCCGCTGGACCCGGGGCGAGTGCCTCCGACGGCCGGTCCGCTGCCGTCACGACGCGGACGTGCACGCCCGTGCCGGGGTCGTGCCCATCACGTAAGTGCGGCAGGACTGTCCAGACGACCCGGGCGGGTGCCCACGTCGAGGTGGCAACGGTCGATACGATGGACGGGCCAGCCGAGTCCGGCCCCGGCTTCCTTCCTGCACGACTCCTGCGACCGCATTCGCGCCGTCCCGGACGTCGATGACGCCAAACGCAAGGCTGCCCCGTGACTGATTCCACGTTCTCCGACTCCGGCGACTACAAGGTCCGCGACATCGACCTGGCCACGTCCGGCCGCACGTCGATCGGGCTGGCCGAGAAGGAGATGCCCGGCCTGATGGCCCTGCGCGACCGATTTGCGGGCCAACAGCCCCTTGCCGGTGCGCGCATCGCGGGATGCCTGCACATGACGATCCAGACGGCGGTCCTCATCGAGACGCTGCAGGCGCTCGGGGCCGAGGTCCGTTGGTCGTCGTGCAACATCTTCTCGACCGAGGACCACGCAGCTGCCGCAGTTGCCGCGGCCGGCACCCCGGTGTTCGCCTGGAAGGGCGAGTCCGAGGAGGAGTACGAGTGGTGCATCGAGCAGACCCTGGACTGGGGCGACGGCAAGGGCCCGAACCTGCTGCTCGACGACGGTGGTGACCTGACCGCCATGGTCCACGACAGCTTCTCGGAGTTGATCCCCGACATCCTGGGCGTCTCGGAGGAGACCACGACCGGCATCAAGACCCTGCGCCAGTACCAGAAGGCCGGGACCCTGCGGATGCCTGCCATCAACGTCAACGACTCGGTGACCAAGTCCAAGTTCGACAACCTCTACGGCTGTCGCGAATCGCTCATCGACGGCATCAAGCGTGCCACGGACGTCATGATCGCCGGCAAGCGCGCCGTCGTGTGCGGGTACGGCGACGTCGGCAAGGGGTGCGTGCAGGCACTTGCCGGCATGGGTGCGACCGTCTACGTCACCGAGATCGACCCGATCAACGCCCTGCAGGCCACGATGGAGGGCTACCGCGTCGTGCTGCTCGAGGACGTCATCGAGGACGTCGACATCGTCATCACGGCCACGGGCAACGACGACATCCTCACGGTCGAGGACATGCTGCGGCTCAAGGACCACGCCATCGTCGGCAACATCGGCCACTTCGACACCGAGATCCAGACCAACGCCCTGCGCGAGTTCGAGTGGACCAGCGTCAAGCCACAGGTCGACCTGGTGCACCTGCCCAACGACCGCAGCATCATCCTGTTGGCCGAGGGTCGGCTGCTCAACCTCGGCTGTGCCACCGGGCACAGCTCGTTCGTGATGTCGACCTCCTTCACCAACCAGGTCCTGGCGCAGTTGGAGTTGTGGAACAACCACGTCGACTACAAGAACGAGGTCTACGTGCTGCCCAAGCACCTCGACGAGGAGGTTGCGCGCCTGCACCTGGAGAAGGTCGGCGCGAAACTGACCGTCCTGACCGACGCGCAGGCCGACTACCTGGGTGTCGACGTCGACGGGCCGTACAAGGACGACAGCTACCGGTATTAGCGCTTCGCCTCGAACCTCGGCGAAGTTGGAGAAGCTCGCTGCGCTCGTTCTCCGCCTGTGACGCTGCGCGGCTTGCCTCTGGCAGGCCCCGACGCCTGCCCCGCGTGCTCAGCGTCCCGGGAGCCACACGGTCGACCGGCTCGACACCGATCTGGTTGACTTGGGGGCCAGCATCCTTCGTACCGCCAACCGAGGGCTCCCACCGTGGCTCACGACTCACACGACGACCGCATCCTGCCCCCGGGCTGGGTCGAGTCCGACCGCTTCGTGCCGCGGTCGTTCGTCCAGCCCGTCCTCACCTTCATGCGGCTGGAGGCATCGAGCGGCATCCTCATGTTGGCCGCAGCGGTCATCGCGATCGTGTGGGCGAACTCGCCACTGGCCGACAGCTACTTCAACTTCTTCAACGCCACCATCGAGATCGACTTCGGCGGGGTGGAGTTGCACCACCTGAGCGAACTCACGGTCCAGGAGTGGATCAACGACGCCGCGATGGTGATCTTCTTCTTCGTCGTGGGACTCGAGATCAAGCGCGAGGTGACGGTCGGGGAACTGCGCGATCCCAAGGCCGCGGCCCTGCCGGCGCTTGGTGCCATCGGCGGCATGGTCGTGCCCGCAGCCATCTACCTGGCCTTCAACCTCGGCGGCGAGTACGTCCACGGGTGGGGAATCCCGATGGCCACCGACATCGCCTTCGCCGTCGGCGTCGTGGCGATGGTCGGCTCCCGCGTCCCGGTCGGAGCAAAGCTGTTCCTGCTTGCCCTGGCGATCGTGGACGACCTCGGCGCCATTGCCGTGATCGCGATCGTGTACACGGAGACCGTGTACTTCTCGTGGCTGATCGCCGCGGCCGTCGGGCTCGTCGTCGTGGCCATCATGAACCGTGTCGGCATCCGCTCCATGCCGCTGTACATCATCATGGGGGCGCTGGTGTGGCTGTGCATCCTCGAATCCGGGGTGCACGCCACCATCGCCGGTGTCGCCATGGCGTTCCTCACACCGGTGCGGTCGCTGTACTCGCCCCAGCAGTTCCCCCCGCGGGCGCGCCGCCTGGTCGACCGGGTGGAGGCCTACCTGCCCGAAGACGTCCACGACCTGGCCGACAGTGACCACCACACCACCGAGCGCGTCGAGGCGGTGTTGTCGGACCTGCGGCGGCTGTCGACCGAGTCGGTGCCGCCCCTTGACCGGCTGGAGTTGTCCATCGCGCCCTGGTCGGCCTACCTGATCGTGCCATTGTTCGCGCTGGCCAACGCCGGCGTGGCCATCAGTGCCGACGCCATCTCGGGCTTCACCTCGGACCCGGTCGCCATGGGTGTGGGCGTCGGCCTGCTGGTGGGCAAGGTCACGGGTGTGGTTGCCTTCGCCTGGGTGGCGGTGCGGTTCGGGTGGGGCAGGTTGCCCCGCCACACGACCTGGCGCCACATGACCGGGATGGGACTGCTCGCCGGCATCGGGTTCACCGTGGCGCTCTTCGTCGCCTCGCTGGCCTTTGACGACGCTGTGGCCACCGATGCAGCCAAGATCGGCATCTTCGCCGGCTCGATCCTGTCCGGGGTGATCGGTTTCGTGCTGTTGCGGACCGGACCTGCCCACGACGAGGCACGAACGACGGTGTGAGGCTGGAGCTGCCGGCGAGCCTCGCACGCCGCCTTCGGCGTCCCCCCAGCGTTTCGCGCCAGCGTTCGGGGCCAGCGTTCGGGGCCAACGTTCGGGGCCAGCGTTCGGGGGCTG
>DATFMD010000164.1:0-16605 GCA_035267125.1 Nitriliruptoraceae bacterium
CCACGAGATGGACCGTCTGCGCGAGTGGATGGACACCGTGCCGCCGCCTCCGCCGCTGGATTCTGGTGCCGACGCCCCGGCCGAGGTTGCCGATGCCATCGCGGCCAAGCAGAAGGAACTCGACGCTGCCCGGGATGCCGCAGAGGCCAAGGCGGCCGAATCGGACGCGAGCAAGGACGAGGGCGGGAGCAGTGCCAAGCCCGCCGCCAAGTCCGCTGGTTCCGGCAAGCCCAACGTTGCCGACGTCCACGTCGAGGGTGCGGGGGAGCAGTTGGACCAGGAGGTCTACGACTCGCTGATCGCCGAGGGCAAGTCCGAACGCATGGCGCGGGCGAAGGCCAAGGCGGCGTGGGTGCGGGCCCAGAAGAAGGCCAAGATGGCCGAGCAGGAGGCTGCCGAGGGTGGCGGCTCGGACGCGGCCGCGGATGCCGAAGCCGCCGCCCCCGCCAAGCCGTCGATGGGCGACATCCACGTCGAGGGTGCGGGTGAGCAGTTGGACCAGGAGGTCTACGACTCGCTGATCGCCGAGGGCAAGTCCGAGCGCATGGCCCGGGCCAAGGCCAAGGCGGCGTGGGTGCGTGCCCAGAAGAAGGCCAAGATGGCCGAGGCGGACTCTGGCGGGTCCGCAGAGGCTGCCGACGACGCTGGCGGGTCCGCCGAGGACGCCTCCGACGGAGGTGATGCATGACCGGCCTGGACGTCATCTTCATCCTGCTGGCCCTGATGACGGGCGGTGCGGCGATCCTGACCGTGATCTCGCGCAACCTCGTCCACGCAGCGCTGTTCCTGGCCACGACGTTGGCAGGCATCGGCGCGATCTTCATCCTGATGCGCGCAGACTTCGTGGGACTGGTCCAGATCGTCGTGTACGTCGGCGCCATCACGGTGCTGTTCCTGTTCGGATTGATGCTGACCCGCGCCCCCATCGGTCGAGAGGCGCTGGACTCACGCAGCCAGCCCATGGCCCTGGCGGTGTCGGCAACCCTGTTCGTCGTGCTCACGACGCTGATCGTGCTGGCCTTCGGCGACGTGGCCAGCACCGAGCCGACCGGCGTCCCCATCACGGAACTGGGCACCGCCATCTTCTCGGAATGGGTGTTCCCCTTCGAGGTGGTGTCGATGTTGCTGCTGGCGGCGCTGGTCGGCGCCGTGCTGCTGGCCCGACGCGACTCCGGTGAGTCCGGCGAGGAAGCCGATGTCGAGATCATCCTCGACGCCCTGCCCACGCCCGCAGACGTCGAGGCCGATCGCCGCGAGGCGGCAGCCGAGCTGGCACATCCGGACAACGTGACGGCGAGCCCCCAGGCTTCGGGAGGCGGCCAATGACACTGATCGGCCCCCTGGTCCTCGCGTCGTTCCTGTTCTGCGTCGGCCTGTACGGCGTCATCGCGCGACGCAACTCCGTCCTCGTGCTGATGAGCGTGGAACTGATGCTCAACGCCGTCAACATCAACCTTGTTGCATTCCAAAGCCTGCTCCATGGCGACGATGCGGCCGTCACCGGCCAGATCTTCGCCCTCTTCGTGATCGTCGTGGCCGCTGCCGAGGTCGGCATCGGACTCGCGATCGTGTTCAACATGTTCCGCAATCGCGCATCGATCGACATCGATGATGCCGACCTGATGCGCTGGTAGCGGGCAAGGGAGAACGACGTGGAAGCCCTGAACTACGCCTGGATCGTCGTGGCGCTGCCGCTGCTGGCCGCAGCGGTCATCGCGGTGTTCGGCAAGCTGATGCCGCTCAAGGGCTCCGAGGTCGGCATCGCCGCGATCACCGGCGCCTGGGTGCTGTCGCTGGTGATCGGGTGGCAGACCTTCGTCAACGGGCCGGTGGACGCGCTCGAGCAGGTGTTCTGGTCGTCGCCGATGGGCGGGGCGTTCACGATCGAGTTCGGCCAGTACGTCGACGGCCTGACGGCCATGATGCTGGTCCTGGTGACCACCGTGTCCATGCTCGTGCAGTTGTACTCGCGCGAGTACATGCACGGTGAGGACCGCTTCACGTACTTCTTCTCGATGCTGGCCCTGTTCACGTTCTCGATGTTGGTGCTCGTCATCGCGCCCAACACGTTGCAGGCGGTCGTGGGCTGGGAACTGGTCGGCCTGTGTTCCTACCTCCTCATTGGCTACTACTGGCAGGACAAGCCCAACGCCGATGCCGCGAACAAGGCCTTCCTGACCACCAAGTTCGCCGACATCGGTCTGATCGTCGGTGTCGTGGTCCTGTCGGCCGGCGTCGCCCAGCACAGCAACAACGTCTTCTCGATCCCCGAGACCATCGACCTGGCGATGGGCGGGCAACTGTCCGAACTGACGGTCGTGCTCGGGACGCTGATGATCTTCCTGGGAGCGATGGGCAAGTCCGGCCAGATGCCGTTGCACGTGTGGCTGCCCGACGCCATGGCCGGCCCGACGCCCGTGTCGGCGCTCATCCACGCGGCCACCATGGTCACGGCCGGGGTCTTCTTCGTGGCGCGGCTGTACCCGGTGTTCATCCAGTACGCGACGGTGATGAACGTGATCGCCGTGGTCGGGGTGATCACGCTGTTCTTCGCCGGCTTCCTGGCCCTGGTGCAGGACGACGTCAAGAAGGTGCTGGCCTACTCGACGGTGTCGCAGTTGGGCTACATGATGGCCGCCCTGGGCGTCGGTGGGTACACCGCGGGGATCTTCCACCTGTTCACCCACGGGTTCTTCAAGGCGTTGCTGTTCCTGGGTTCCGGGTCGTTGATCCACGCGGTGCACTCCAACAACATGAGCGACATGGGTGGCATGCGCAAGTACATGCCGGTCACCTTCGTCACGTTCGTCATCGGATCGTTGGCACTTGCCGGGTTCCCGCTCACGGCCGGGTTCTTCTCCAAGGACGAAATCCTCGTGTCGGCCCAACTGTGGGGCGATGCCGGGATGGCAACGGGCCCGCTGGTGTACTGGCTGGGCCTGGCCGGTGCGATGGTCACGACCTTCTACATGGGCCGCACCGTCTTCCTGATCTTCTTCGGCGAGCACCGTGGTGCCCACGGCGCGGCCCACGACGTCGAGACGGTCGAGGACGTGCACGCCGAGGCCGAGGCCGGGGTGCTGGATGCCGAGGCCGAGGCAGAGGACGCGGCCCAGGCCGCCCACGACGTCCAGGGCGGCCACCACGATCCCCACGAATCCGGCTGGCAGATCCTGACCGCACTGGTCGCGCTGGCCGTGTTCAGCTTCCCGGTCGGGATGGCGGGCGGCTTCCTGTGGGACGAGGTCGGCGGATCGACCGAGCAGAACTTCGAGACCTGGACTGCGACCCACGCCATCGAGGAGGCCCAGTACCCGTTCCTGCCGGGCTACCACGCGCCGGGCGGCGAAGAGCACGGCGAGGAGGGTGCGTCCGAGGGTGAAGGTGGCGAGGCCGAGGATCCCGAGGCCGCCGGGTCGGGCTCGATCGTGCTGGCGTCGGGCGAGGATCTGTCCGGGCCCCTGGCCGCCGAGAGTGGCGACGAGGAGGGCTTCTCCAACCACGTGCTGCATGGCGCGCCCGAGTTCCACCTCGACGTGTTCCTGCTGGCGCTGGCCGGCTTCCTGATCGCCGTCGGCGGCGCCTGGGCCATCTACGGGCGCGGCAGGCCCGAACGTGACCCCACCCTCCACATGGGTGGCTTCACGACGGCGCTTGTCAACAAGTACTGGTTGGACGACCTGGGCTACCGCTTCGTGGTCGTGCCGATCCGCGATCGGCTCGCCCCGGCCGTCTCCTGGTCCAGCAACGTGCTCATCGACGGCGTGGTCAAGTCCATCGGCGGTGGCGTCAAGCGCCTGGCCAACGTCACCTACTTCACCGTCGACCAGAAGATCATCGACGGTGGCGTCAACGGTGCTGCGCTGTCGGCCGCGTGGTGGTCCAGCAAGCTCAAGCGACTCCAGTCCGGTGACGTCCAGCGCTATGCCGGCGCCATGATGGCCGGCGTCATCGTCCTCGTCATCGCGTTTGCGGCAGCCCGATGAAGACCACTTGGCCACTCACCGCCCTGCGAATGCCCACCGATCCCGGTGTGGCACGTCACAGCGTTTGCGGCAGCGCGATGATCCTGAATCCCCCTTCGACCCCACCAGTCCGTGACGCCGACGCGTGTCACGACCCTGCGCACGACCGCGCAGTCCACGTGAGGAGCAACCGATGCTGAACGACCAGGGCTGGCTCCTGAGCCTCGCACTGTTCATGCCCCTGATCGGGGCGGCGGTCGTGACCGTCGTGCCCAAGGATCGTGAAGGGCTGACCAAGCAGATTGGCGTGTTCTTCACCGGCGTGACCTTCCTGCTCGGCGTCGTCGTGGCCTTCGGCTTCGACTACTCGCGCAGTGGCGAACTGCAGTACGAGACCACCGTCAACTGGATCGACGCGATCGGTGCGCGCTACCACCTCGGCATCGACGGGATTTCACTGCCCCTGTTCGTGCTGACCGGTCTGCTCACGTTCCTGTGTGCCATCTACACCACCAAGATCATCCCGTCTCCCGGCAAGCCACGCGCCTTCCTGGCCCTGATGATGCTGCTGCAGACCGGGATGGCCGGCACGTTCGTGTCCTTCGACCTCGTGCTCTTCTTCGTCTTCTGGGAGGTCGTGCTCGTCCCGATGTACTTCATGATCGGGATGTGGGGCGGACCGCGACGCGAGTACGCCAGTGTCAAGTTCTTCCTCTACACCCTGTTCGGGTCCGTGTTCATGCTCGTGGCCTTCCTGTCGGTGTACTTCGCCGCCGGCGACGCCGGCATCGCCAACCCCTGGGACATCGTCGAGTTGTCCGCGGCGGCGGGCCTGGGCACGTCCACCTTCCAGACGTTCGCGTTCCTGGGCATCTTCCTGGGCTTCGCCATCAAGGTGCCGATGTGGCCGTTCCACACCTGGCTGCCCGATGCCCACACCGAGGCACCGACCATCGGTTCGGTGTTGCTGGCCGGCATCCTGCTGAAGATGGGCACCTACGGATTCATCCGCATCGCCCTGCCGATCCTGCCGGACGGCGCCATGCGATTCGCCCCGCTGATCGGCGTCCTGGGTGTCATCGGGATCATCTACGGGTCACTGGCCTGCCTGGCACAAACCGACGTCAAGCGCCTGATCGCCTTCTCCTCGGTCGGCCACATGGGCTTCGTGATGCTGGGCATCTCCGCCATGAACGAGGTGGGGATCCAGGCCGCGCTGTACGGCAACATCGCGCACGGCGTGGTGACCGGCGCGCTGTTCTTCCTCGCCGGTTCACTGCACGAGCGCTACCACACCCGCGAGATCGCCGAGATCGGCGGAGGCATGCTCACCAAGATGCCGCGGTACGGGGCGCTGCTGGTGTACGTGTCGATGGCCTCGCTGGGCCTGCCCGGGCTGGCCGGGTTCTGGGGCGAGTTCACTGCCCTGTGGGCGGCCAGGTCGCCGGCAGAGGCGTTGGTCGCCAACGGCTACTCGGGCCTGTACCTCGGCCTGGTGATCTTCGGCGCGATCGGCACCGTGCTGACCGCTGCCTACTTCCTGTGGCTCATCCAGCGTGTCGGTCTGGGTACTCCGTCCGCGCGTTGGCGCGACGAGCCCCTGGCCGACGTGATGACGGTCGAGTGGGTCTCGTGGACGCCGCTGATGGTCATCATCCTCGTCATGGGCGTCTTCCCCGCCGTCATCTTCGGTGTCCAACAGGACGCCGTCACCAACCTGATGGTGTTCATCACCGGCTGACGCCAGCCCCGACCTGCTCCAAGGACTCCAAGCCATGGCCATCGACTTCGGCGCGATCGCACCGGAACTGGTGCTGACAGCCACCGCCATCGTGGTGCTGCTCGTCGACCTCGTCCTGAAGGGCGATGCGAAGCAGTTGGTCAACCCGATCGCGGCCATCGGAGCCGTCGTCGCACTGGGCTTCACGATCTCGCTGTGGGGCCAGGAGCGCACCACCTTCGGGGACACGTTCGTCGTCAGCCAGTACACCACCGTCTTCAAGATCATCTTCCTGGTGTCCTTGCTCGCGATCCTTGGCGTGTCGTGGCGCTACTTCGCCGAGGGCCGCTATTTCCAGGGCGAGTACTACTTCCTGCTGCTGACGGCGTTCCTGGGGATGCTGATCATGCCGTCGGCGCGAGACCTGTTGTTGCTGTTCGTCGCCCTCGAGACCGTGTCGCTGCCCGGGTTCGCCATGGCGGGGCTGCGCAAGCGGTCGCTGTACTCGTCCGAGGCCGCGATCAAGTTCTTCCTCATCGGGGTGATCTCCGTTGCCCTGATGCTGTTCGGCATCTCGATGATGTACGGATTCACCGGGACGACGTCGCTGACGGGCATCGCCCAGTCGCTGGGCCAGTGGGGTGACTCGCCGCCGGCACTGTTGCTGGCCAGCCTGCTGCTGGTGATCGTGGGCTTCGGCTTCAAGATCTCGGCCGTCCCGTTCCACTTCTGGGCTCCCGACACGTATGCGGGTTCACCGATGCCGGTGGCCGCCATGCTCGCCGTCGCATCCAAGGCGGCCGGCTTCGCCGGGCTCGTGTCGGTGACGTTCATCGCCTTCGAGCCCTACGCCGAGGTGTGGGCTCCGGCCATGGCGGTGTTGGCGATCCTGACGATGACCCTGGGCAACCTGGTCGCGTTGCAGCAACGCGACATGGTGCGCCTGCTGGCGTGGTCGTCAGTGGCCCAGGCCGGCTACATGCTGATCCCGTTCGGGCTCGCCATCAGTGGCGACGCCGCGGTCAACATGGCCGCCGTGCAGGCGATGCTGTTCTACATCGCCGCCTATGCCATCCCCAACATCGGGGCCTTCGGGGTCGTGATCGCCGTCAACCGCAAGACCGGCTACCGCTCGATCGAGGACTTCGCCGGGCTCGGCGTTCGCCAGCCCTTCATGGCCATCGCGATGAGCACCTTCCTGCTGTCGCTGGGTGGTGCTCCGCCAACGGTGGGGTTGTGGGCCAAGTTCGCGATCATCCAGGCCGGTGCCCAGGCCGGGACGACCATCGCCTGGGTGCTGATGGGCTTCCTGATCATCAACTCCGTGATCGCGTTCTTCTACTACCTGCGTGTCGTGTGGGTGATGTGGATGCAGGCACCGCGTGACAGCATCGCGCCGGTGCGCCCGGGTCTGAACCTGTCGATCGTCACGGCGGCGCTGGTGGCGGGCACCGTGGTGCTGTTCGTGCTGCCGGGGCTGATCTCGGACGCCACCTCGATCACTGACCTGCTCGCCGGCGGCTGAACCCGGCGCGACGCCGCCCGGGCCCATCGAGTCGGTTGGGGAGCTCGTACGCATTGATGCAGGCAACTGCTTTGCGCTCACGCATGCGAATGCACCGAACGCATAGAATCGAGGTTCGCTCGGACCGAGGTCGACGCATGTGGAAGTCGCTCAAGACAGTCGGGTTGCTTGCCGCGATGTCGGCGTTGTTGCTGCTGATCGGCCAGCAACTCGGCGGCAGCACCGGCATGCTCATCGGGCTCGTCATCGCGGGCGTCATGAACTTCGGGTCGTGGTTCTACTCCGACACCCTGGCCGTCAAGATGGCACGTGCCCAGCAGGTCGACCAGGAGTCTGCCCCGGCGCTGCATGCCACCGTGTCCTCGCTGGCCGAGCGTGCTGGTGAGCCGATGCCCCGCCTGTTCGTGTCGCCGTCGCCCCAACTCAATGCGTTCGCATCCGGCCGCAACCCCAAACACGCCGTCGTGTGTGTCAACCAGGGACTCCTGCAGGCGCTGACACCCGAAGAACTGGAGGGCGTGCTGGGCCATGAACTCCAGCACGTCTACAACCGTGACATCCTGATCGGGTCCGTTGCCGCGATGATCGCGACGGCGATCACCTTCATCTCCCGGATGGGCTTCTGGTTCGGTGGCGGCAATCGCGAGAACTCCAACCCGATCGGTGCGCTCGCCACGCTGATCCTCGCTCCGATCGCGGCGATGCTGATCCAGGCCGCGGTCACCCGATCGCGCGAGGAACTCGCTGACCACACCGGCGCCGAACTGACCGGCAACCCGCTGGGACTGGCACGCGCGCTGGCCAAGTTGGAGCGTGGCAACAACGACCCCAGGCGGCTGCGCGCGGGCGGGACCCCCATGGAGACCAACCCGTCGACCGCCCACCTGTTCATCGCGGCGCCCTTCGGCGGGCGATTGAACCCGAGCAAGCTGTTCTCGACCCACCCGCCGATCCCCGAGCGCATCAAGGCGTTGGGCGAGCAGGCTCGGGAGATGGGTCAGCTCGGCCCCAACGAGTCGATCTTCGACCACCTGTAGCGCAGACCCGCGAGCGAAGGCAGGCACATGTCGGTCACGATCGAGATCCGCCGCCACACGGACAACGATGGGGACGTGTTGTCGGATGGCGGTGTGGCTGCGGCGCTGGCGCTGGGTCGTCGAATGGCGGGATCACGCTACGACCTGGTCGTCTCGACCGGTGCCCAACGAGCCACCCAGACGGCGGCCACGATGCTCGCGGGTGGGGGCGTGTCCGTGACGGGTGGCGTGGTCGTGGAACCGGGGCTGCGATCCGACGACGAGGATCGCTGGCGGGCCGCCTACGGCGCGGCGGGGTCGGGTGCGCTCGACGCCCTGCGTGCGGCCGACCCGGAATTCGTGGACGCCCAGGTACGCACACTCGGTGACGCACTGGCCGGTGTCGCGGCACGCCTCACTGACGGCCAACGTGCGCTGGTGGTCGGCCACAGTCCAACCAACGAAGCCGCCGTGCTGGGCTTGACCGGGACCACGATCGGTCCGCTCGGCAAGGGGGAAGGCGCCATCCTGGTCGGAGACCGGGACGGGACCTGGACCGTCACCCCGGTTGAGGCAGCCCGCTGACCGTCGCGATCGCTCGCCCCCGGGAGGGGTGTTCCATTCAGACGGCAGGTCCATGCCGCCGCCACGTGGCCGGCTCGTTGCGTCACGCGTGCGTCGTGGTGCGCGCGGCCGGTGAGCGTCAGGTCTCCGTCGTGGTGCCCGTCGCGTCGCCCGTCGCCTCGGCGGTGTCGCCTGCGGCTGCACCGGTGGGCACTGCGCCGTCGGTCTCGCCCTCTGATTCGGCTCGCTCGGCTTCGGTTTCGCGTCGCAGCCAGTTGCTGATCCAGGCGATGACGACCACGAACATGAGCAGGCCGGCCACCGTGAGCCACCATCCGCCACGTTCGTAGGCCGAGCCCAGGGCGTAGCCCACGCCGACCGTCATCGTGTAGCCGACCACCGCGCCGGCGGCGTCGGCTGCCAGGTAGCGGGTGGTGTTGACGTCCGAGGTGCCGGCCGCGGCCGCCATGATCGTCGGTGGCAGCGCGCCGATGCGTCCAAGGAACGCCAGCATCGGGCCTCGGCGCTTGAGCAGGCGGCGAAACTGTGCGAACGTCTCCGGTGGCACGACCCGGTTGAGCCAGGCGGCACCCTCGCCCTCGGTGAGTTCCACCCGGTACGCGCGCCCGAGGAAGAAGAAGACCCACACGGCGGCCAGCATCAGGGGAAGGAAGGCGAGAAAGGCCACGAACAGGTTGGGTTCACCCGTGGTGCGGGCAAGGCCTCCGGCGGCCAACTGGATCTCGCGACCGGGGCGCACCAGCATCAGCGGGATGATCCGGTCGGGGAGCCAGACCGGGATCAACGGCAGGGCGGCGATCGGGATGGCGTAGCGAGCGATTGCCAGGCCCAGCAGCACGTGGCGCCACCGGTGCAGGCGACCGGAAGGTGGCGTTTCGGTGGGCATGGCCGGCGTCCTGTCGCGACGAATGACGTGCCGAGAGCCGACCGTCGAGCGGCCGATGCCTGCAACGACCGGCACCGAAGGTACTTGGTGTCGCCACTCCGGGCGATGCGCGGGTCGTGGTCCCTATGCTCGCCACATGTCGAACCAACACGCAGGGTCCCTCTATCTCGCCTCTGTCCACCCGCGTTCGGGCCGGTCCCTGGTCGCCCTCGGGTTGATGGAGGTGTTGTCCCGCCGCGTCGACCGGCTCGGCTACTTCCGTCCCGTCGTCGCACATGCTGACGACCACCGCGTCGAACTGATGCGTGATCGCTACCAGCTGGGCGATCGGGCCAGCTGGGCCATCACGGACGAGGAAGCCGACCACCTCATGGCCAGCGGGGAGGAGGACGAGGTCTTCAAACGCATCATCGCCTCGTTCCGCGACGTGGCGGCACGGTGCTCCTTCGTCGTGGTCGAGGGGACGGACCAGACCGGGGTCCGTTCGGCACTGGAATTCGAGTTCAACGCCCAGGTTGCGGCTCACCTGGGCGCATCGGTGATCGCGCTGGTCAACGGGCGCGACAACGAACCCGAGGAGGCCGTCGACGCCGGCAACCTCGCAGCACGCGCCCTCGCGCAGGACGGGGCGAGGCTGGCCGCCGTGATCGCCAATCGCGTGGCACCGGAACAGGTGGCCGCGTTCGAGGCGCGGTTCGAGGACGTCCCGATCTTCACCGCGGTCGTTCCGGCGGACCACCGCCTCGGGATGCCGAGTCTCGGTGAGGTCATCTCTGCCCTCGACGCCCGGCCGATCCACGCACCCGGCGATGACGACGACACCCCGGTCACGACCGTGAAGGTGGCGGCGATGTCACTGCCCAACCTCCTGGACCGCCTCGAGGACGGTGCCCTGATCGTGGCCCCGGGTGATCGCCCCGCCGTACTGGTCGGCGTGGTCGCCAGCCGCATGTCGACCAACTTCCCGAATGTCGCGGGGATCCTGCTGTCGGGCGGGTTCGATCCCGACCCAAAGGTCCTGGAGCTGCTCGAGGGCATCGGTCAGGTGTCGGTGCCCATCCATGCCACCGACCTCGACACGCATGCCACCGTCGTGGCCGTCGGCGAGGTGCGGTCGCTCATCACGTCGGGGTCGGACCGCAAGATCGCCACGGCGCTCGGGCTGTTCGAACAGCACGTCGACATCGAGGGCTTGCTGGACACCATCGAGGTGGCCCGATCCGACACCGTCACGCCCCTGATGTTCGAGTACGACCTGATCGAACGGGCACGCAGCGACCGTCGACGCATCGTCCTGCCCGAAGGTGGCGATCCACGGGTGCTGCGGGCTGCGGGACTGCTCGTGCGGCGCCATGTCGTCGACCTGGTGCTGCTCGGCGACGAAGACGTGATTGCAAGTCGTGCCTCGGCCATCGGTGCCGACATCAGCGGCGTCACCATCGTCGATCCAGCCACCAGCCCATTGCGGCAGCGGTATGCCGAGGCATACGTCGAGGCTCGCAGCCACAAGGGCATGGTGTTCGACCGTGCCGAGGAGGTCATGGGTGACGTCAGCTACTTCGGCACGATGATGGTCCACCTGGGCGACGCCGACGGCATGGTCAGTGGCGCGGCGCACACCACCGCCCACACCATCCGGCCGGCCTTCGAGTTCGTCAAGACGAAGCCCGGCGTCAACAGCGTGTCGAGCTCCTTCCTCATGTGTCTGGCCGATCGCGTCCTGGTCTATGCCGACTGCGCCGTCATCCCCAACCCCACGCCGGAACAGTTGGCCGACATCGCCACGAGTTCTGCCGAGACGGCACGGCTGTTCGGCATCGACCCGGTCGTGGCGATGCTGTCGTACTCGACGGGAGGCTCCGGTTCGGGTGAGGACGTCGAGCGCGTGCGCCTGGCCACGGAGTTGGCGCGCAAGGCAGCGCCCGACCTGCCGATCGAGGGACCCATCCAGTACGACGCGGCCGTCGATGCCGGGGTCGGCCGGGCGAAGCTTCCGGACTCGTCCGCGGCCGGACGCGCGACCGTGTTCATCTTTCCGGACCTCAACACGGGCAACAACACCTACAAGGCCGTCCAACGTTCCGCCGGTGCGGTGGCCATCGGCCCGGTGCTGCAGGGACTCAACAAGCCGGTCAACGACCTGTCGAGGGGGTGCCTGGTCGCCGACATCGTCAACACGGTCGCGATCACGGCCATCCAGGCGCAACAGGCCGATGGTGGTGCCGAGCATGACCAGGTGTCGGTCGACCAGTCGGAGGACGGTTCCGGCGGTGGCGAGGCAGGCCCGCAGTCATGAGCCAGGTGCTGGTGCTGAACACGGGGTCGTCGTCGGTCAAGTTCGAGTTGTTCGAGGAGGGCGAGGCGGACCTGGAGAGCAGGGCGCGCGGCATCGTCGAGGGCATCGGCGAGGAGGAGGGCGCGGTCACCGTCACGGTGGAGCCACCGGAGTCCTCGGAGGACGCCGCAGATGCCGCCACCAGGCACGCCGTGGCCGTGGACCGGGCGGACGGGCCGCGCACCGTCGAGGACCACGCGACGGCGCTGGAAATCGTGATCGAGGTGCTGGACGCCGCGGGGACGTTGACGGACCTGGCTGCGATCGGTCATCGCGTGGTGCACGGTGGCGAGGCCTTCCGTGATCCGACGGTCATCACCGATGACGTCGTGGCACAACTGGAGGAGTTGTCGCCGTTGGCGCCGTTGCACAACCCGCCGGCGTTGGTGGGCATCCGGGTGGGGCGCCGCCTGTGGCCGCAGTTGCCCCACGTCGCGGTGTTCGACACGGCCTTCCACGCGACCATGCCACCGGAGGCCTACAGGTACGCCGTGCCCGACGAGTGGTATCGCGACCACGGCGTGCGGCGCTTCGGGTTCCACGGAACATCGCACCAGTACGTCGCGGGCCGGGCGGCCGCGGTCCTCGGGAAGGACCTCGCCGACCTGCGCCTCATCACGCTGCACCTCGGCAACGGCGCGTCCGCCGCCGCGATCGACCGCGGCCGGGTGATCGACACGTCGATGGGCATGTCGCCGCTCGAGGGGCTGGTCATGGGTACTCGTCCCGGCGATCTCGACCCCGGTGTCATCTTCCACATGCTGCGGTCGGGCTTGTCCGTCGAGGAGTTGGAACGCGAGGTCAACCGGTCGTCGGGCCTCAAGGGCCTGGCAGGCCGAAACGACGTCCGGGCGCTTCGGCGGGCAGCCGTCGGCGGCGATCCGGCGGCGACCCTGGCACTGGAAGTCATGACCCGACGGGTGCGCGGTTACATCGGCGCGTACTGGGCCCACCTCGGCGGGGTGGATGCCGTCGTGTTCACCGGGGGCATCGGTGAGCACGATGCCGTCACCCGGGCAGAGATCATCGAACCGCTCGCCCACATGGGCCTGGTCCTGGACCGCGTGCGCAACGAATCGGTCGACCTGGATGACGGGCCGGCGGTGGTCAGTGCGCCCGACAGCGCCACTGCGGTCCTTGTGGTGGCGACGGCGGAGGAGTTGGTCATTGCCCAGTCGACCCTCGCGGTCCTGTGACCGCTGCCACGTATTCACCCGGCAGGTTGGCCAGCATGGGCCCCGGCGGTCGCACCACGACGCATGATGGCGCCTCCAGTGATCAGGATCGCCGCGTACCAAGTCGCCCGATCTGCCTTGTACCCGTGATGGTTGCACGTTCGAGCACTTCTCGGAATTGGGACTTGCACTTGGAGGCTCGAGGCCGCAGTATTGGGGGAAGGGTGCGGCGTCGCTGAGTGACGAATCCGAGAGTCATGGGTCACTCGTGGCGGGGCCCGGTGAGCCCGTGTGGAGGATGCTGTGTTGGAGCGGACGGGAACTCGCGAGTGGCTTCCGGCCCTGTGTGCCGTCGTCGTGGCGGGTCTGCTTCCGATCTCGATGGCGGTGCCGGCACGTGCCACCGAGGCGGACGCCGCCCCGGAGGTTCCGACCGAGGCACCGACTGCGTCCCCGATCCCGTCACCCTCGTCCCCGTCGGCGGCGTCACCTTCCCCGTCACCCGTCGACGAACCCACGTCGGCGGACACCGGCGAGGCAGCCGACCCGGTGGGCCCAGTGCCGTCGACGCCACCTGCACCGCCACGCGAGCCCCGCCCGGACAGCCCGACGGGTGGTCCGTCCGATGAGCAGTCGCCAGCACCGTCCTCACAGGGGGAGGGCAAGCCACGGAGGCCCCTCGTCCTCGACTTGAGTTCCCTGGCCACCAAGATGTGGACGATGGACAAGCCAGATCTGGGTACCGCCAAGATCCCGCGCGCGTCACGGACACTCGGGGACCTGGGCACGGAGTCGGCGCTGCAGGAGCGCCTGGGCGACCGCGAACTGACGCTCCTGGCGCAGGTCGACGGTCAAGCCGCCTACGCCGGCCAGCGCTTCTGCGATCCGAAGCCCAAGCCCGGGGCGCTTGCGTTGCGTGATCTGCTGCTCGATGCCGTCCCCGGCTCCACCAACATGGGGATCTCGCGAGCGTGCCACATCGGGGATCGTTCGGAACACAAGGAGGGGCGTGCCTTCGACTGGGGCGTCGTGGGACTGGACCCGGCCGTGGTCGACGCGGTCGTCGCAGAGTTCCTGGCTTCGGACTCCCGCGGGAACGAGCACGCGTTGGCCCGACGCATGGGGATCATGTACATCATCTGGAACGGAAGGATCTGGTCTGGTCAGCGTGCCGACGAGGGCTGGCGGCCCTACAGCGGCCGGTCTGCCCACATCGACCATGTCCATTTCAGTCTCTCGTGGCCCGGAGCATTGGGCCACACGTCCTTCTGGGCGGCTGGTGCTGCCCAGGGCTGGCTCGAGCCGATGCCGGACGTGAGGCAGGTGCTGGCCAGGTTGGCTCAGCAGGACCAGGCCAGGAACGCCTCGGACCCTTCGCCGAGCCCGACCCCGATGGCGTCGACGAGCCCGACGCCAAGTCCGACGAAGAAGCCCGGCTCCTCCACGAAGCCGCCCAAGTCGCAGCCACCACCCACACGGCCGTCTCCATCGTCTCCGACGCCGACGCCATCACCGACGCCAACGCCAATGCCAACGCCATCACCGACGCCATCACCGTCACCGCCGTCATCGACGCCATCGCCGTCATCGACGCCATCGCCGTCATCGACGCCGTCGTCCAACGACCCCAGTGCCTCGCCGGCGGGACCCGGCAGTGCATCCGGGAGCCCCGCACCGGGCGGGGACTGAACTCGTGAAGCCACGCACCGTGACGGTGGCTGGTCCCGTGCGTCCCAGGCCCGCTGATCAGCCGGGCTGGCGTCGAGCTGGCGGCTCAGGAGAGCTGCAGCTCGATGGTGGCCTCGTCTCCGACTGACACGACGAGAGGCAGCGCGACCACGGCGTGCGGCGCCTCGGGTTCCGTGGAACATCGCACCGGTGCGTCGCGGACCGGGCCTGGGTGACGGGCCGGCGGTGGTCAGTGCGCCCGACAGCGCCACTGCGGTCATCGTCGTGGCGACGGCCGAGGAGTTGGTCATCGCCCGGTCGACGTTGGCAGCGATCTGACGCCGGCCTGGCGGACTGGGGTTCCGCGAGGCTGCGCGTTCGCGCACCTGGGGCTTGCACATGGCGGTGCGATCGCGCATCATGGGAGGTACACCGGCTCGATGCCGGTGCACGCGGTTTGGGTGTTCCATGGAATGGCCACGGGGGCAGCTCACCATCCCGCGGGAGGATTGCAGTGACCGACACGACAGAGAGCCGCCGGCCAGTCCGTGCCCGGCGGCTGGCGTTGCTGGCCGGGCTGGTCATGTCCCTCGCCGTCCCGACCGGTCTCGCATCCGCTCAGACGGCCCCATCCCCTGCCGCATCCCCCACACCTGCGGCATCGCCCTCGGTCGAGCCCTCGCCAACCAGCGAGGCCGCGACGGAATCCGCCTCCCCAACGTCGGATCCGACTTCGTCGCCCGCTCCCGCGGCCACCTCCTCGGTCGCCCCGTCGGAGGCCCCCGTGGCCACGCCGTCCCCTTCTCCGTCACCCTCGGTGGACCAGGTTGCCGGGCAGAAACGAATCCGACCGCTGGTCCTGGACCTCAAGCCGTTGGCAGCCAGGCTCCGTGAGCTCGACGATCCCAGGATCGGGACGGCACGGCTGCCTCGTCCTTCCAGGGCGTGGTGGGACCTGGGCGACTCTTCGTCGACGCTGGTCGGGTTGGGAAACCGGACGGTCATGGTGTCGGCAAAGGTCGATGACGAGGCACCGTTCGCGGCCCAGCGGTACTGCGATCCGACCCCCAAACCCGGTGCTGTGGCGCTGGGCGAAATCCTGCTGGACGCCGTACCTGGCACCGTGAACATGGGCGTCACGCGCCCGTGTGACCAGGGGGATCGCTCGGAGCACAAGGAGGGCCGCGCCTTCGACTGGGGTGTCGTCGGGGTCGACCCGGCCAAGGTGGATGCCGTGGTGGCCCAGTTGCTGGCCCCGGACAAGCGCGGCAACGCGCACGCGATGGCCCGTCGCCTGGGGATCATGTACATCATCTGGAACGGCGAGATCTGGTCCGGCCAGTTCGCCGACCGGGGATGGCGTCCCTACAACGGTCACTCCGAGCACGTCGACCACGTCCACTTCAGCCTGTCGTGGCCGGGTGCGCTCGGACACACGTCGTTCTGGCAGGTCGGGGCGGACGAGGGCTGGGTGCACCCGATGCCGTCGGTGCGCGAGGTGTTGGCTGGCCTGACGATCTGGGTCCCTCCCACTGACGAGCCAAGCGAGTCGGAGACCCCGTCACCCAGCGAGTCGCCCACGCCGACGCCGCCTCCGACCACGTCGCCGAAGGCGCCCACCACGACGCCGTCGACGTCAACGCCGCGGCCCTCGAAGTCGCCCACGCCGACCACGCCTCCGCCGCCTCCGCCGCCGGAACCCACGCCGACCACGCCACCGCCGGATCCCA
>DATFMD010000165.1:0-7515 GCA_035267125.1 Nitriliruptoraceae bacterium
CGGCCACCAGTCACGGTGCCTGCGGGTGGGGGGACGGTCGGAACCACCGGTGATTTCGTGCGGCCCCTTGCGGTCGGTGGGGTCGTCGGTGGCGTCGTCGTTGCGGCCACGGACTGTGTCGACGACGCCACCGACGACCCCACCGACCGCATGGGGCCGCACGAAATCACCGGTGGTTCCGACCGTCCCCCCACCCGCAGGCACCGTGACTGGTGGCCGCGAGCAGTGGCGGCGGCGGTGGCAGTCATCGCCGTGGCGGGCGGCCTGGTGGCATGGCAGTCCCTCGACGACGAGTCGAGCGACGTCACCACCTCGACGGTCTTTGGCTCCAGCCCCGTTCCGGCTCCCGACGCGCCCGACCGACCTGTCGCCCGACGCTGGTTCAGCGACCTGCCGACCAACACCAGCATGCTGGGCCTGGCCGTCACGGACGACGTCGTGGTCGCCCACGTGCACGACGACCTGCGCGACCGGGAGTCGTCACCATCGACTGTCCGAGCCCTGGCACGCCGGGACGGGGAGGTGGCCTGGACCACCAGCCTGGACCCGCCGCAGGGATCTGGCGGCGTCGCTGCAACTGGCCCCCCGCTCGTCGTGCTGGTCACGGACCATTCAGAGCACGTGGTCACGGTGACCGACGAGACCTTGGCGTCGTTTCCCAGTCCCGGGATCGTGGCCCTCGAGGCGACCGACGGATCCATCGCCTGGACCACCTCGCTGGACCGGGACGGATGGGTGGAGGTCGTGGCCGGCCGCGATCGTGCCCTGGTCCACTACATGGACGGCGAGCCACCGCGAACGGAGGTCATCGACCTGGACAGCGGCGCGGTCATGCACGCCCATGACCAGGACGTCACACCCATCGATGGTGGATGGCTGCGTGGCGGCCTCGATGAGGGCACCAGTTGGGACCTGCTGGCTGACGACGGCGGCCTCCGCACGACGGTTCGGTCGGACGCACGTCCGCTCATGGTCACCGGACCTGACAAGGAGTTCGTGGTGGCCCTGGACGGCACCGACCTGGTGGCCACGACCATGGACGGCGCGCCCGTGTGGACGATTCCACTGCCCGGGACCGAGCCGATCCCCGCGACGGAGGTGGACGTGGCCCTTGCCCTCACCGGCGACGGAATGGTGCTGGCCGGCGCCTACAGGTCCTCGGACAACGAGGTGGGCCGACTCGAGGACTACGTGGCCACCCTGGTGTCGGCCACCGGAACGCCGACGCCCCTGGACAGCCCCGTGGTGATGGAGCTCGCCGCCCAGTCCGGGCTCACCACCATCACCGTCGACGGCACACCGCTGCTGGCCTGCAGCCGGCACCCGTCCAGCGGCAGTGACGCGTGCCCGGCCGACCTGGCCCTGGTCGGACTCGACGGCGGCATCACCGCCCAGGTCGACGACGTGGCCATCCAGGCCTCGTTGGTGGCGCCGTTGCCCCACTTCGGACTGGCGACGCGGCCCGGCCTGGTCGTTCGCGAGGACGACGTCCTGCGGTTGCGCCAGTGGGGCGACCTGGCACAGGTGTGGGAGGTCGGACTTCCGGCGGTCGGGGCCGACCTCCTGATCGCACCGACCCGCGACGGCATGGCCATCGGCACCCCCGGCGCCGCGCCCGGGATCACGTGGCTGTCATGACACCGCCCCAGGATGGCGTGACCAACGGCACCGAGGGTGAGATGCATGTCGGCGCGGCGGCATCCCGCACCCGAGACCACGGTGGACGAAGGGGGTCGTGGCCTGACGGGACCTGGCCCGACGCAGCTGGGGCCGACCCGATCGGCGAGGGGATCGAATCCCCGTCGGGCGCGCCGGGGACCAGTTGGCGCCGTCGGGCCGTGCTGGCGACGGCGGTCGTGCTGGCACTGGCTGCAGCCGTCGTGTGGTTGGGACCGGCCCGCAGCAGGCCTGTCGACGTCTCGACACAGCAGGGGTCGTCGTGGGCCGCGCCCGACGCCCCCAGCCACCAGGTTGCCCGCCGCTGGGAGTGGGCGGCACCGCCGAACGCGACGCTGGCGGGCATCGGCGTGCTCGGGGACCTGGTCTTCGCACTGACCACACCGCTTGTCAGTGACCACGACGAGGACCTCGAGGCCACCGTCACGGCACTGCGCGCATCGACGGGCGAGATCGCATGGGTCACCGACGTCGCGATGTCGCGACCCGACGGCCCACGATCACTGGCCGTGGCCCCGACCATCCACGTTGTCGGGGCACACGACGCGGCGCGGCTCGCCCGGTCCACCCCCCACCTTCCCGCGGGCCACTCCAGTGGGCTCGACGCCACGACTGGCAAACTCCTGTGGCACCGTGACATGACCCTCGGCGACGCGGTGCCACTCGATGCCCGCCTCGTCGCAGCTGGCGCGCAGGTGGTCGAGCGGAGCCCGCAACAGGCCACGACGCCATCGCCCGAGGGGTCGACCTCACCTTCCCCCGTCCCGATCCCCACGCCTTCCCTGGCGTCCAGCGAACCCTCGCCCGTGCCCACGGCGCCATCGTCGGATGCCGTCGAGGTCACACCACCCCCACTGCCGTCCATCCAGAGTGCGGTTGTCGACCTCCACACCGGCGAGGACGTCTTCACGGCGCCCGGTGAGGTGGTGGCGATCCCACCGGGGTGGCTGGCGCGAACCTTCGGCGACGACGGGATCACCAGCACCATGTTGGACTCGCTGGGCCAGCCCCTGGCCACGTGGTCCTCGTCGGCCTGGCCGGTGATCACGGGCGACCTCGTCGTCACCGCCGCCGTTGCGACCGTGACGGCACAAGACCATGACGGCCAGGAGCGCTGGCAGGTGACCCTGGAACTCCCCGAGGCGAGCCCGGCCACCGACCAGTTCACCCAACTGCTGGCCCTGGGTGGGGGGTCGATGCTGGCGTCCCTGCACGCCATCGGCGACATGGGCCAGCCCATCAGCACCCACCTCACCCTGATCGATGCCGCCGGGGCGGTGGCGCCGGTGGAGGAGTCGACGCTGCGCGGACTTGCCGACGTCGGGGCGCTGGTCTCGGTCAAGGCCGACGGCGCAGCGCGCATCCTCTGTACACGGGGTCCGGGCTTCGTGATCTCACCTGGCGAGGAGGAACCGCCCTGCCCTGCAGACCTGGCCCTGCTGGACCCCGACGGTCGAGTCGCGGCAACCGCCACTGTCGAGGGTGGCCTGCGTCGGCACCTGGTCGTGGACTGGCCGTTGGGAGGAGTCGCGACGACGCCGGGCATCGTGGTCGGCGAGCCCGACGCCATCGTGTTGCGCAGCTGGGACGACCTGGCACCAATGTGGCAGATCGCGGTCGACGGGCGCATCGCCGAGGACATCACCGTGGCGACGTCGGATCGAGGGGTCGCCGTCGGCATCCGCTCGTCCCGCCCCAGCACCGTGACCTGGCTGTCCTGAGCACGGTCATCCTCAGCCCGCCGCGAGCCCATCGACCACCCGGGCGAACCCGGACCAGTCCCGGACATCGGTGGCGCCGTCAACGGTGACGTTCCATGAGCGCACGAACCGGCACACGGTCGCCTCGGTGCGGTGGGCGACCAGGCTCGGCAGCACCTTGGGGGAATCGTCGAGGTAGACGTCACAGTCGACGCGCCACTTGTCATCGAGGAAGTGGACTTCACGCGTTGGCATCAACACGTCGGCAAGCCAGTGCAGCGTGTCCGGGATGGCCCAGTCGGGCTTGGATGTCAGGACCACGATGTCATGGCCCTGGCGAACGAACCGGTGCAGCGTGTCGATGGCACCGGGAAAGGTCTCGAGGTGGCGGAAGATGCTCGGTCGCTCGTCACCACCACGAGCCCAGTGCCAGAAGTGGCCCATGTGCGCGAACCCGCCCACCTCGTGGAGGTTGTCCCAGCCCTGGACCATCTCCACCTCCAGGTCGGACCCGAACTCGTCGGCATGCAGCTTCATCCAACCGGCGTTGAAGTCGGCCACCACGCCGTCCAGGTCGATTCCGAGCCGCATTCCACATCCCATCCGCGGATGACCTCGTCGACCGGTGCCGACCGACGAACGCCACACCGTAGTGGCCACGACTGCGAACGCGTGGCGCAGGCAGGCTGTCGGGCTGGTTGACTCGCCGCATGGACGGTGACCGAGAGCTCGACCCGAACACCCCCACCAGGGGTGTCCTTCCCACCGGGGGGGCCCGGACCGGGCCCGACGTTCCCGACCAGAACTGGGTCTTCCAACGTCACGTGGCCATCTACCGTCACGTGGCTGCACACATCACCGGCACCGTGGTGGATGCCGGATGTGGCGAGGGCTATGGCCTGCGAATCCTCAGCGAAGCCGGTGCCCGCGGCGTCATCGGGGTCGACGACGACGAGGACACCGTCCTGCACGCACGCGGTCGCTACGCCACCGAACGCATCGAGGTGGTCGAGGCCGACCTCGCCGACCTCCCGCTGGTCGTGGACACCATGGATGCCGTGGTGGCCGTGCACGCCGTCGATCGCGTGCCCGATCTCGACGCCGTGCTGGCAGAGCTGGTCCGAATCACCAGGCCCGGTGGGTCGATTGCCGTCGCCACCCCCAACCGCCCGACCTGGCTGCCCGCAGGTGCGGAGGCACCGACCAACCCCTTCCAGGTGCGCATGTTCACCGCCGACGCACTGCGCGCGACGATGGAGACGGCCGAAATCGGCGACGTGCGCATCGAGGGAGTGCGCCACACGGACGCCACGCGGGAGGACGTGGCCCCACTGCTGGGGTCACGCCCGCTGGCGACGCTGGCTGACCCCACGTCGTGGCACGGCGATCTTCGACGCCGAGTCCACACCGCACGGCCCGAGCACTTCGAGGTCACGGCCGAGGATCTCGACACGTGCATCGACCTGGTCGCCTGGGGCAGGGTCTGACCTCACCGGACCACACGGATCGTCAGTGGGGTCGGGACAACCCGGTCGGTGGGCTCAGTCGTTGCCGCGGCGGACCAGCCAGATGATCAAGCCGATCACGGTGAGCGCGGCCAGCAGGGGAACGGCCTTCTTGACCGGGGAGTCGGCCATCACGTCGAGCACGTCCAGGGACTCGACCTCGGGTTCGCGAGACGCGACCTTGCGTGGACCTTCCGACGAGGGCGCCGCGGGCGTCGACGTGGCTGTCGCTGCCGCGCTGGCCCCGGCCGCCACCGCCGCCGCGGAGGCGGTCTCGGCGCCGCCGTCGGATTCGCCGGCACTCGTGTCGTCGCCGACCTCGTCCTCGGGTGCGTGTGACGCGTCGGTGCTGGTCTCGTCCTCGCCAGCTTCGTCGCCACCGCCATCATCGGACTCGGCCTCATCGGACTCGGCGTCATCGGACTCGGCGAGACGACGTGACAGGCACCCGGCGAACGTGTCGATGATCTTGGCCCCGACGTCGGCCATGACACCGCGCCCGAACTGCGCCGGCTTGCCCGTGACGTCGATCGCCGTCTCCACCACCACCTCGGTGCCGTCCTCGACCTCGGTCAGACGCGCCGTCACGTCGGCGTTGGCCGTCCCGCCACCTCGTGCCTCACTGCCCTTGGCCGAGATCGTCGCGGTGTGGGTCTCGGGATCCCTGTCCACGATCTCGGCCGTGCCCTTGTAGGTGAGACTCATCGGGCCGACCTTGACCTTGACCCGTCCCGTGTAGGTGTCCCCGTCCACGGTCTCGAGCTTGGCGCCGGGCATGCACGGGGCAACCCGCTCCAGGTCGGTCAGCACGGCGAAGGCCTCGTCGACGTCGACGGGGATCGTGAACGTGTTGGTGAATTCCATGGACAGCTCCTGGTGGCAGGCGGACTGTCCCATCCTACGCATCGGATGTCTTCGACGACCACCTTCCCGCACCCCTTCCCACCCCAGCGTGCGCACAACCGACGACATCCCGTCCCACACGCGCACACGATCACCCGTGGTCGGCCTCCAGTTGCAGCCAGCGATACCCGTACCCCGCCAGGTCCACCTGCAGGCGAGACCCGTTCGGTGTCACGTGCTGGTTGCCCAGCAGGTCACGCGCATTGGTCCATTCGACATCGGACACCTCGATGTCGACATGCGACGGGGTCGTGGCCAGGTTGTGCAGGGTGATCACGGTGTCGTCGTCGAACTGCTGACGCAGGGCCAGCACACTCACATGCCCTGCCTCCAGGACCTCCCAGTCACCCCAACCCAGGATGGGCAGGTCGCGACGACGTCGGATCATTCGTTCGAACCAGTTGAGCAACGAGTCGGGATCAGCCTGCTGGTCGCGCACGTTCACGCGGTCGGGGCCGTAGGGCCCCGATGGCAGCGGGCGACGCAGGTCATCCACCCCGGCCGACGAGAAGCCGCCGGTCGGTCCGTCCTCCCACTGCATGGGCGTGCGCACCGCTCGACGACCCTCGACGTCCAGGTTCTCGCCCATGCCGATCTCCTCGCCGTAGAAGATCGTCGGTGTTCCGGGCAGCGCGAACAGCAGGCTGTACACGACCCGGATCCAACGATCGTCACCGTCGAGCATGGGCGGCACACGACGGCGCAGGCCGCGATCGAACAACTGCATGTCCGGATCAGGACCGAAGGCCGCAAAGACCTCCTCACGTTCTGCGTCGGTCAACTTGTCCAGGGTCAACTCGTCGTGGTTGCGCACGAAGGTGGCCCACTGGGCCTCACGAGGAATGGCCGGCAGCGATCGCAGGGCGGCTGCCAACGGCTGCGCGTCTGCTCGTGCCAAGGACAGGTACATCGCCTGCATGGCAGCGAAGTTGAACAGCATCTGCAGTTCGTCGCCGTCCTCGTCACCGAAGAACTCGCGTTGCTGGTCGGGCTCGAGGTTGACCTCGCCGAGCATGATTGCCTCGCCGCTGCGACGGGTCATGAAGGCGCACAGGTCACGCAGGTAGTCGTGCGGCGCCAGTTCCATCTCCTCGGCGATCCCGTCGGTCTCGAGGAAGAACGGGACGGCGTCGACCCGGAACCCGGACAGGCCCTGTGCCAACCAGAAGCCGATGACCTTGCGAATCTCGTCGCGCACGGCCTCGTTGGCGACGTTGAGGTCGGGTTGGTGGGCATAGAAGCGGTGGTGGTAGTACTGCCCGGCCTGTTCGTCGAGGGTCCAGGCCGCCTCCTGCTCACCGGGAAACACCACGCCGTGGGGTCCCTCCTCGGGGATCTCGTCGCGCCACACGTACCAATCGCGGCGTGGCGAGTCGGGATCACTGCGCGCCTGCTGGAACCACGGGTGCTCATCGGAGGTGTGGTTGACGACCAGGTCGGCGATGACACGCATGCCACGATCTCTCGCAGCCCGCATGAAGTCGGTGAAGTCGCCGAAACTGCCCAGTTGCGGATCGATGGCGTAGTGGTCGGTCAGGTCGTAGCCGTCATCACGATTCGGCGTGGGGTAGAACGGCATCAGCCACAGGCAGGTCACCCCCAGGCCGGCAAGGTGGTCGAGGCGCTCGGTCAGACCGACGAAGTCCCCGACACCGTCCCCGTTGCCGTCGGCATAGGTCTCGACGTCGAGGCAGTAGACGATGGCGTTCTTCCACCACAGGTCGGACGTC
>DATFMD010000166.1:0-6926 GCA_035267125.1 Nitriliruptoraceae bacterium
GCCATTGGCTGCGGTCTGGCGGGTCTCTGGGTTCGTCGTCGCCGACGAGACGATTGACAAGCGGGGGCCACCACTTGAGGTTCGCCCCTGACGCGGGGAGTTTGTGGCCGGGTGGCGAGATCGGACAGCTATCCCATGTCCGGGAGGGTGGCGCTGCGAGATTGACTAGGCCTGTGCCAGAACGGCCGTGGCTCTGTCAACCGCTCGCTAGTGTCGGTCAGCACTGTGGCTGACTCGACGACGGGGTTGTGGTCCATGGACATGCTCATGCCCGAACAGATCGCCGAGGCCGACCTGGCCGAGTGGCCCAAGCTCGCCCAAGGACTGCATGCCCGCTACCTGGTCGTCGACTTCGGCACCGCCGTCCGGTTCGTCACTGCGGTGGGCGAGGCGGGCGACGCGATCGACCACCACCCGAGGGTGTCGATCGGCCAGGGGTACGTCGACTTCAAGCTCGTCAGCGACGACGCCGTCTACCGCGACGACGAGGGCGACGAACTGGTCCTGCAGTGGGTGACCCAGCGGGACGTCGACCTCGCGCGACGGATCACCGACATCGCAGCCGACCACGGCCTCGAGGCCGACCCGGGCTCGGTCAGCGATATCGAGTTGGGCCTCGACACGACGGACTCCGCGACGATCGCCCCCGTGTGGGCCGCCCTGCTGACCGGGAACCCCGGGTCCCAGGGCCACGGCTCCCCCAGCGACGAGATCCGCGACGCCGCCGGCCGGGTCCCGAACCTGTGGTTCGGCGACGCCGACGAAGACGACGCGCCGCACCAGCGGTTCCACGTCGAGATCTACGTACCGTCCGACGTCGCCGAGCAACGGATCGCCGACGCCGTGGCTGCGGGTGGGACCGTGGTCGACGACAGCGACGCACCGTCGCTCACCGTGATCGCCGACCAGGACGGCAACACGGGCGTCGTCTGCGTCGCCGAGTTCCAGCCGACGAGCGACTGAATCCACATCGGGACGGACGCCCGACCGCGAGCCACCCGGAGGAGGGCGTCGGTTCCAGGCCTGGAACGGTTTCGACTAACAGCCGCCGAGGTTGCAACCCCAGGGGCCCAGACTTCTGACAGTTGAGCGCCTTCGACTTGGCCCGTGGCCGAGCAGGCGAGTCCGGGATGCCAACCGCTTGGCCGGAAGCGCTTCCGAGACATCGATATCGGTGGATATCACAGCCGTTGAGGAACTTCGAGGCAACCAATCGGCTGTCCTGGCCAAGCGGTGTCAGGAGCCGTTCGGGATGATCCAGGCGGCTGTGTCGGGGGGCAAGAGGCTGTCGAGCAGTGGGGCGCTGGTGAGCACGATCGTGCCGTCGGGCACCGGGATGGGGGTGGAGCCGAGGTTGGCGATGGCCTGCCATCCGCCGCTTCGCACGAAGTGCAGCACGTCGGGGGTGCTGTCGTGCCACTGCATCTCGTCGGTGTCTCCGAGCGTGCGGCGGCACCGTATGGCGTCGCGGTACAGCCGCAGTGTGGAGTGTGGATCGGCGGCCTGGACTGCGACCGAGGCGTCGACGAACCAGTCCGGCTGGGGGAGGTGTGGGGGTGCGTCGCCGAAGCCCAACGACGGGCCCTCGCGTGTCCAGGGCAGCGGGACCCTGCAACCGTCGCGTCCCTTCTGCGCACCGCCGGACTGGGTGGCCAAGGGATCCTGGAGGACGTGGCGCGGCAGGTCGCCCACCTCGTGCAGGCCGAGTTCCTCGCCCTGGTACAGGTATGCGGATCCTGGCAGGGCCAGCAGCAGCAGGACGGCAGCCCTCGCACGCCGCCGGCCCAGGTCGCGATCAAGGGCAGGTGTGGTCCCGTTGCTGAGCAGCCACTCCTGGCCAACGTCGTGGTCGCCGTCCTGTGGGAGCCCGTAGCGGGTGGCGTGGCGGACCGAGTCATGGTTGGACAGCACCCACGTCAGCGATGCGCCGGTTGCCGTGGACTGTGCCACGTTCGTGCTGATCGCGTCGCGAAGGTCGTCGGGATCCCATCGAGCCGCGAGGAGGTCAAAGTTGAACGCCTGGCCCAGCCCATCAGGGCTGGCATAGCGGGGTCGGCGGGTGTGGTGCACGGAGGCTTCGGCGACGGCGCTGCGTGGCGGGTCGTACTCGTTGAAGAGGTGTCGCCATTCGGCATAGATGTCGTGCACCTCGTCGCGGTCCCAGTACGGGTGGCTGCCGTCGGCGAGCATCGGGTCGGGCAGGTCGCTGGCCGGCGTGAACGGCTCGGTCAGGTCCTTGGCTAGCCCGTGGGCCACGTCGACCCTGAATCCGTCCACGCCTCGATCTGCCCAGAAGCGCAGGGTGCGGCGGAAGTCGTCGCGGACCTCGTGGTTGGACCAGTCGAGGTCGGGCTGCTGCGGCGCGAACAGGTGCAGGTACCACTGGCCGTCGGGCACCCGGGTCCACGCGGGCCCGCCGAACAGCGATTGCCAGTCCGACGGTGGCCGTGAACCGTCGGCGCCGGTGCCGTCCCGGAACACGTAGCGCTCCCGGGCCGCCGACCCCGGCTGGTCGGCCAGGGCTTCGCGGAACCAGGCGTGTCGGTCAGAGGTGTGGTTGGGAACCACGTCGATGACTAGGCGGATCCCGACGTCGTGGAGGGCGGTCACGAGGTCGTCGACGTCGTCCAGGGTCCCCAACGTCCGGTCCACGTCGCGGTGGTCGTCGACGTCGTAGCCACCGTCGGCCAACGCCGAGGGGTAGAACGGTGACAGCCACACCGCGTCGACCCCGAGGTCGCGCAGGTAGCCCACCCGGGAGGTGATTCCTGCCAGGTCACCGATCCCGTCGCCGTTGCTGTCGGCGAAACTGCGTGGGTAGACCTGGTAGACGACGGCCCGCCGCCACCATTGGGCATCGTCAGTCATCATCGCGTCGCCAGATCCAGTCGCAACGTTCCCGGTCATCCCTTGATCGCGCCCTGGGTGACACCGCTCATGACCCAGCGTTGGGCGAACAGGTACGCCACGACCGTGGGAGCCATGGCCATCAGGTACGAGGCGAAGGAGATGTTGTAGTTGGCACTGAACTGCGACTGGAAGAGCGCCTGGACCACGGGGATCGTCTGCCACTGCGGATTCGCGATGATCAGTGACGGCATCATGAAGTCATTCCACGACTGCAGGAACGCGAAGATGGCAACCGTTGCATTCATCGGGGCCAGGAGCGGGAAGACCACGCGCCAGAACAGCTGCATCGTCCGTGCACCATCGATCTGGGCGCTCTCCATCAGTTCGGTGGGAACCGAGCGCAGGAACGCGGAGTACAACAGGATGTTGAATGACAGCCCGAACAACAGGTGCAGGATTGCCACACCGACCGGGTTGCTGAGGCCCACGATCGACATGAACTTGATCTGTGGCAGGGCGATGACGGGGAACGGGATGAACATGGCTGCGAGCAGGTAGAAGTAGGAGTATCGGAACAGCTTGCGATCCCAGTTCTGGGCGATCGCGAAGGCGGCCATCGAGGCGAGCAGGATCAGTCCGCCGACCGTGACCGCACTGATCGCGGCCGAGATGAGCGCGGCGCGTCCGAAGTTGGTCAGTTCCCAGGCCTCGGCGAAGTTGGACAGGGTGAGTGGCGACGGCAGCGCCAGGCCCGTTCCCGTCCCGGCCTGGGCCGACGTCTTCAGGGCCATCGTCACCGTGAAGTACAGCGGAACCAGCACGGCCAACGACAACACGATCAGGACAATTGTCAGCGTCCAGTTGTACTTCGTGTCGTCGAGGTCGTTGCCACCGCGGCGCCACCACTTCTTGGCGGTGTCGCGGGCCACGGGGGGGATCTGTGGGGTGGAGGTCTGGGCGGTCATCAGAGTGTCACTCCTCGGCGCTTGATCACCTGTAGCTGCACCAGTGACAGGACCACGGTGATGATGAAGAACAGCACGGCGTTGGCCATCTGGTAGGCGTAGTCGCCACTCGTGAAACCGGTGAAGATGGTCATCGCGATCGAGAAGGTCGAGGTGCCTGGTCCGCCGTTTGTCAGCCCCACGATGATGTCGTAGGCATTGAGGAAGCCCTTGAACCCAAGGATGGTGTTGATGACGACGTAGCCGGCCATGAGCGGCAGGGTGATGCTGCGGAACTGGCGCCACGCCCCCGCCCCGTCGACCGACGCGGCCTCGTAGATGTCATCGGGGATGGCCAACAGGCCGGCGAGATAGATGATCATCGCGCCGGGTACTGCCTGCCACGTCGTGACCAGCACAACCCCCAGCCATGCAAGGCTTTCATTGGCCAGGATGCTGGTGGACAGGGCCTCGATTCCGATGCTCTGGGCGAGCAACGGAATGGTGGTGTTGAACAGGTAGCTGAAGACGTAGGCGATCACGATGCCAGAGATCACCATCGGGAGGAAGAACACCGAGCGCAGACCGGCCTTGAGCTTGATCTTGGCGTTCAGGGCAATGGCCAGTGCGAGGGCAATTGCGTTGACCAGCAGCACCGTCACCAGGGAGAATCCGATCGTGAACGTGTAGGCGCCCAGGATGCGCGGGTCGGAAAAGATCGCGCGATAGTTGACGAGCCCGATGAAGTCCCACGTGCCGTACCCCGCGTAGTTGGTGAAGCTGTAGAACATGCCCACCACCGCCGGGAAAGTGATGAAGATGGTGAACAGCACGACAGCCGGCAGCAGCATCGCGAGGTAGACAGGCTCAAGCCTGGCGCGGGCCCTCGGAGAACTCGGTGCATCGTCGGCTGGCGTGGCGCTGACGGCGGCGGGAGGAGCGGTGACACTCACAGTGGACTCCGAATCGGGTGGCGACGGACGTGGTGGGAGAACTGCAACGGACCTGGGACTACGCCTGGGTCCGCTGCGCCAGACGGTTCCAGTCGGCGTCCAGCGTTTCCAGGAACTGGTCGCCGTTCCGGGACAGGACCAGTTCCTGCAGGTAGTTCCCCGTCGGAATGGAGTTGGGGATGTAGGTCCCGGCGCCTTGGTAGAACCGTCCCTCGTCGATGGCTGCCTGCAGTCCGGCGATTCGCTCGTCCTGGACCGGTGGGGCATCGACAGTCGGGGTGAACGCGAGATTGTCGTCGTTGTAGGTGACCTGGACTTCGGGCTGTGTTAAGTACTCGATGAAGGTGGCCGCCTCCTCCGGGTGTGCCGCGCCGGCGGGGATCCACAACGCCAGGTCGAGGTTGACTCGAGCTGCCAGGTCCTCGACTACATCGGTCGCGGGCAGCGGGAACGTCCGCGTGGGGAGATCGGGATTCGCATTGAAGATCTCCCCGATCGCCCACGGCCCCTGGAAGTACATCGCCACGTCACCCTCGGCGAAGGCCGTGTTGCCATCGAAGTACGCACGCGACGCGGCGTCGGAGTTGGCATAGTCCAACATCTGAAGCATCCGTGCCACGATCGGGGCGAACGTGTCTCGGAAGTTCACGCTGCCCGCCGTCCCGCCGTCGGGGCCAGCCGCTTGCAGGTCGGCGAAGAACCCCGCGACGTCGATCATCCCCCCCGCCGTGTAGTCGAACAGGCCCTGCTGGATCGTCCACGGATCACGCAGCGTCATGTAGATCGGGGTGACGCCGTCGACCGCCTGGAACGTCTCACAGGCGGCCTGCATCTGTGACCAGGTCGTGGGCACCTGCACACCGTGCTCGTCGAACAGGGCCTCGTTGTAGATCACACCCGCAGCCGTCACCGAATAGGGCAGCACGTCCGTGGCCCGGTCTGCAGTGGCGTACTGGCCCACCAGTTCCTGCACGTCGGGCTGGACACGGGCAGCGGCCGGCAAGTCCTTCAGGTCGGTCAGGACGTCACGCGCGACGAACGTCCCGGCCATGTTGTCGTAGTTGTTGCAGACGAGATCGTGGGGATCCTGTCGGACCAACGAGGCAACCAGGCTGGTGGTCGCATCGTGTGTCACGTGGATGGCATCCTGCGAGGTGTTGAACGGCGCGATGATGTTGTCGTCGAAGTAGCCGACCACCTCGGGCTTGCTCTGGTAGAAGCGCAGCGTGGTCGCTTCCGACCCCCTCGAGCAGGCGGCAAGCGGACCAGCCAGCGCAGCTGTTGCCACGACGCCCCGCAGGAAGCTCCGGCGACTGAGAACACCCGTGGGCGCACGCACGCCCTGTGGGCCTTGTCGCGGTGAAGACAACATGGCAACCATGGGGACGACCTTTCCTGGATCCTGCACCCAACGAGACCCTGGCATGATGTCAGCGCTGACACACTGGGCAGCACTGGTGCATGTCAGCGCTGACATAGCATGGGATCGACGCTAGGCCGGTCGTCGATCGTTGTCAACCAATCTGGATGAAGACGCGAAGTATGCTGCCAGCATGACCTCCGCATCGAATCGCCGACCGACACTCGACGACGTCGCGCGGTTGGCCGACGTCAGCGCCCGCAGCGTGTCCCGAGTCGTCAATGACGAACCGCGTGTCAGCGAGCACTTGCGCACGACTGTCCTGAGCGCGATCGACACGCTGGGGTATCGGCCGGATCGCAGGGCCCGCATGCTTGCATCAGGCCACCGATCACAGTTGATCGGGTACGTGCAGGCAAATGCCGCGAATCCCTTCTTCGCAGGCGTGTCCCGGGGACTCGATGATGCCGTCCGGGCCACCGGCCACCTCGTCGTGTCGGGATCCACCGACACCGACGCCGAGCGCGAACACGAACTGATCGAGGCGCTCATGGAGTTGCGCGTTGACGGATTGGTGATCGCGGGGACGGTCGGTGACGACGAGAAGGTCCGGCGCGAGGTCGAGGCCGGCACTCAGATCGTCTGTGTCGATCGCATCGCCGAGGGGCTCGAGGTCGACACGGTCGTGTCAGACAACCGCGCCGGTGTCCAGTTGGCCGTGGGCCACCTGTGGGACCAGGGGCATCGTTCGATCGCGTTCCTGGGAGGGTTCACGGACTTGTGGATCGCGGACGAGCGCCTGGCCGGCTACACCCAGGC